>SXVE01000084.1 GCA_005790265.1 Acidobacteriota bacterium
CGTTCGTGATTACGAACGCCAGCCTTGGAAAACCGAAGACCAATCGGAAACGTATCTGACGAAAAACTTCACGAACAAACGCGAAAAAATCGAGATGCCGACCGGCACCGGCGGGCATTTCGGCGGCGACGACCGTCTGCAAAAAGTGATTTTTCAAAATGCCGAAGTTCCCGAATATTTAAAGTTGCCGTCGGCGCGCGCGGGCGCGATGTCGTGCCTGACCGGAATCGCGGCGCGAACGAGCATCGAAAAATCGCGTCCGGTGAAAATTAGCGAATTGATTCGATTATGAAAGTTGTCGGCATCATAATTTTAATTTTCCTTTCAAGTGCTTTCACCGTCGCGCAAAAAACGCCGATCACCGTTTATCTAGCGGGCGATTCGACGATGGCGGAGAAGAAATCTGATAAGCGTCCCGAAACCGGTTGGGGCGAATATCTGCAAAGCCGTTTTGACGAATCAAAAGTAAAAATCGAAAACCACGCGCAAAACGGGCGCAGCACGAAAAGTTTTATCAGCGAAGGACGCTGGCAAAAAATCGTTGACGCGCTAAAAAAAGGCGATTTCGTTTTTATCGAATTCGGGCATAATGACGAAAAGCTCGATAAACCCGGCGTCGGCGCGGCAGCGAACGGCGAATATCGCGAAAATCTGATTCGATTCGTTCGAGACGTGCGCGCTAAAAACGCTTTTCCGATTTTGTTAACGCCCGTCGTGCGCCGCCGTTTTGATGAAAACGGGAAATTTTTCGACACGCACGGCGAATATCCCGACGCGGTTCGCAAGGTTGCCGCCGAACAAAAAGTTCCGCTGATTGATTTGCATCGCAAAAGTGAAGAATTGCTCATCAAACTCGGCGCGGAAGATTCTAGAAAATTGTTTTTAATTCTGAAAGCCGGCGAGCATCCGAATTACCCGAAAGGCGTTGACGACAACACGCATTTTTCCGCCGTCGGCGCTGAAGAAATGGCGCGCTTGGCAGTCGAAGAAATTCGAGTGCAGCGGCACAAATTAAGAAAATATTTGAAATAATATTATGAAAATCAAAAAGGTCTTTGTTTTATTCGCCGTCATCATTTCATCGTTCGTTTTCGCTTCGGCGCAAGTCGCGAAAACCGCGCCGCTGTCGCAGCGTCTCGCCGACACGTTGATGAACCGCATCTGGACGGACGACGGCACGCCGCCGGGAATTCCGCGCAATTGGACGTATGAACAAGGCGTGCAATTAAAAGCCGTCGAGCAAATGTGGTATGCGACGGGCGACCCGAAATATTTTAATTTCATCAAATCGGGAATGGATTTCTGGTATGACAAAGACGGAAATCTGACGAAATACGATTTGGACGAATACAACATTGACCACGTCACGCCCGGACGCGCTCTTTTGACGCTTTACCGCGTGACGAACGATCAAAAATATAAAAAATCGGCGGAATTGATTCGCTCGCAATTAAAGACGCACCCGCGCACGAAAGAAGGCGGCTTCTGGCATAAAAATATTTATCCGTGGCAAATGTGGCTCGACGGGCTTTATATGGGACAGCCGTTTTATGCCGAGTATTCGATGGTTTGGAACGAAGACAATTGGAATGATATTGCCAACCAGTTCGTCTGGATGGAAAAACACGCCCGCGATCCGAAAACCGGCTTGCTTTATCACGGCTGGGACGAATCGAAAGAGCAGCAATGGGCGAATAAAACGACCGGTTTGAGTCCGCACGTTTGGGGACGCGCGATGGGTTGGTATGCGATTGCGCTCGTTGATGTGCTTGATTATTTCCCGAAAAATCATCCGCGCCGCGCTGAATTAGTGGCGATTTTGAACCGCGAAGCCGAAGCGATTGCGAAATATCAGGATAAAAAATCTGGCGTTTGGTATGACATTATTGATTTGCCGACGCGCGAGAAAAATTATCTCGAATCGAGCGCGTCAGCGATGTTTGTTTACGCGCTGGCGAAAGGCGTGCGGCAAGGCGTTTTGCCGGAAAAATATTTGCAGACAGTCAATCGCGGCTGGACGGGAATCCAGAAAGAATTTATCAAGGAAACGGCTGACGGCAATCTTGACTGGCACGGCACGGTTTCGGTATCGGGTTTGGGCGGCAAACCTTACCGCGACGGCAGTTTCGATTATTATATGTCGGAAAAAATCCGCATCAACGACGCGAAAGGTTTAGGTCCGGCGGTGATGGCAGCGGTTGAAATGGAAGCGCTCGCCAAAAACCGGATCGGCGCGGGCAAAGTCGTGATGCTCGATGATTATTTCAACCACGAAGTTCGCAAAGACGGCAGCGTTTGGCATTATAAATGGGAAGAAAAAAATCATCCCGGATTCTACGCGCTCGGCGAGCAGTTCAAATCTTACGGCGCGACTTTGGACACGCTTTCCGTCGCACCGACGAAAGAAAGTTTGAAAAACGCGAGCGTTTACATCATCGTTGACCCGGACACGGAAAAGGAAACCGAAAAGCCGAATTACATCTCGGAAACCGACGCAGCCAATATCGCCGATTGGGTTAAATCCGGCGGCGTTTTGCTGATGCTCGGCAACGATTTGGGCAATGCGGAGTTTGATAACTGGAATAAATTAGCCGGAAAATTCGGCATTGAGTTTAACAAAGACAACAAACTGCTCGTCAAAAACGACGTTTACGAACAAGGTCGCGTTAACGTGCCGGAAGGGAATATGATTTTCAAAAACGCGCGTGAATTATATTTGAAAGAAATCTCGACGCAGAAACTTTCGGGCAATGCGAAACCGCTCGTGACGTGGAACGGCGATGTCGTGATGTCAACCGTCAAACACGGCAAAGGCGCGGTTTTCGCGCTCGGCGATCCGTGGCTTTACAACGAATACGTGGACGGGCGTAAAATGAACGGACTGTTTCAAAATCATCAGGCGGCGCAGGAATTGAGCGGCTGGCTGTTGACGCAATCGAAGAAAAAGTAAGGCAACAGACGAAATTAAAAGTTACAAATTAAAAATTGAAAATTAAAAAGGCAAAAATAAATAAGGCAGAAATAATGAAAAAAACAATTTTTTTAGCGAGCTTCATCGGTTTGTTTTCAATCGTTTCGTTTGGACAGACGCGCGAGCCGTCGAAACCTTTGCGCCCGTTTGTCGTGAAAACGAAACAGGAAGTCGCCGACATTGAAAAGACTCTGCATTCGATTGACGCGGAAATTAAAACCAAAGAAGTTGTCAGCAAGACCGAAGATTTAAACGATACTTCGGGAATGCAGTTGCGCGTCGCCGTGCAGTACGACGCGAAAAAAGATCGCGCGCAGGCGGAAGTTCACGATGCTTCGGACGATGTTTTTTACGTGCTCGAAGGCTCGGCGGAGCTGACTTTGGGCGGCAGTCTGGAAAGTCCGAAAGAGGCGACGCCGGGCGAATGGAAATCCGACAAAATCGTCGGCGGACAAAATTTCACGATCAAAAAAGGCGACTTAATCGTAATTCCGCGCGGCACGCCGCACCAGCGCATTAATTCAAAAGGCAAAAACTTCTCGCTGCTTTTGATCAAAGTTTTCGCCGAACCGCTGAAACCGAAAAAATAAGTTAACTTATTTTTGTAAGTTTTCGACAACGCGAAATAAGTGGTCTACTATTAAAAACTGTTGCTCGATGCGCCGAATTGTTCATCGGCAAAAAATAAATGGCGGAAATTAATCAGGATATTTTCAGAACAGTTGACGTTGAAAAAAGCGGCACGACCGCCGAAGAAGTCGTCGCGCGTCTGCGCGAAATGATTCATCGCGGCGATTTGCGACCGGGCGACCGCTTGCCGCCGGAACGCGATTTGGCGAAAATGCTCGGCGTGTCGCGCCCGACACTGCGCGCCGGAATTCGCTCGCTCGCGGCGGTCGGCGTTTTGAAATCGAAACAGGGAGCGGGAACCTTCGTTGTTGAAGCCGATGCTTCGCCGGCGCTCGACAGCAATCCGCTGCGGCTGCTCGCGTCGCTGCACGGTTTTTCGTCCGCCGAAATGTTTGAAGCGCGGCTGCTGCTCGAAATGGCGATCACCGGTTTGGCGGCGGAACGCGCGACGAGCGATCATCTGGCGCAATTAGCCGAAGAATTAGCGGAAATGTTCGCCACGCTTAATGAACCGGAAGAATATCTCGTTCACGATATGCGTTTTCACCAGACGATTGCCGCCGCTTCCGGCAATCGAATTATCACGGCTTTGATGAATATGGTCGTCAGTATTTTGTTCGACGTGCGCAGCAAAACCGTGCATCGCGCCCACGATTTGAAAGAATCGGCGGAAATGCACCGCCAGATTTTTCGCTCGATTCGCGAAGGAAATACTGAAGCGGCGCGCAATGCGATGCGCGATCATCTGCTGCTCGCGCAAAAAGCGCAGGCGGAAGAATTAGCGGAAAGTTTCGATTTATCATCGAGCGGTTTGGGCGGCATAAGAGAAGGAAATGATTTGACATCGAGCAAAACGCTCGGCAGTGCAAACGAAAAATTGTCCGAAGTTCTCGAATCCAAATAGTTAATGGTCATTTCATTTCAACAGCACATCGTGCAGGAACAAAATCACCTGCTCGGCTCGTCGGTCGAATTGCAATGGCTTTTGTCCGGCATTATTCTCGCCAGCAAACTCATTCAATCGCAAGTTCGCCGCGCCGGTTTGGTTGATATTCTCGGCGCGCTCGAAAATACAAACGTGCAGGGCGAAATTCAACAAAAGCTCGACGTTTACGCAAACGAAACGCTGATTACCTGTTTTCGCCAGCGCGCGAGCGTCGGCGTGATCGCCTCCGAAGAAAACGAGCACCCGATTCTGCTGCGGCGCGGCTCGTCCGATGCGCAGTACGCGATTATTTTCGATCCGCTCGACGGTTCTTCAAACATTGACGTCGCCGTGACCATCGGCACGACTTTTTCGATTTTCTGCCGTCCGGAAAATGCCGACGCCGACGATCCGCTGCAATGGGTTTTGCAGCCGGGCAGCAAACAAGTCGCCGCCGGTTATGTTATTTACGGTTCTTCAACCGTGCTCGTTTACAGCGTCGGCAACGGCGTTCACGGCTTTACGCTCGATCCGTCAATCGGCACATATATTTTGACGCACGAAAATATCAGAATGCCCGAACAAGGCGGATATTATTCGATTAATGAATCTTACGTCGCGAAATTTCCCGGGCATTACGTCGAATACATTAATAAATTGAAAAGCGGCGCGCTCGGCAAAAGTTATTCGTCGCGGTTTATCGGCTCGATGGTCGCGGATTTTCACCGCACGCTTTTGCGCGGCGGAATTTTTCTGTATCCGGCGACCGGCGATTTTCCCGAAGGCAGATTGCGGCTGTTATACGAAGCGAATCCGATTGCTTTTCTGGCGGAACAAGCGGGCGGCGCGGCGACCAACGGCGAGCGGCGAATTTTGGATATTGAGCCGACTCATCTGCACCAGCGCAGTTCTTTTGTCGTCGGCGGTAAATTTGAAATGGAAGAATTTGAACGCTGCGCAAGAGAAGCGCGGGAAAAAGATGACATTTTGACAAATCAAAAAAGATCGCGCGTTGAATACACCGGTTAGTTGGTTGATCAAGACAATTCTTGTCGTTTCTCGCTCAAATCCGGCTCATTTTTATTAGGCGGATTTACGCGACAGTCTTTAGTTCGCCAGCGGAATTCTTTCGTAGCCGCCGAAATCAGCGCCGACCGAACGCGCCTGTTTTTCGTAGATATTTTCCAAATAATCTATCGCCGCGACATTAAAGCCGACGTCTCTGCCCAGTTTTTCGCTGACTAACCATTTGTGATCGGCAATTTTCGTCCAGACGCGCTCGGCTTCGCCAATCGAAAATCTCTCGCCCGACAATTCATTCAAAAACCGCTGTTTTTCGTTTAAATGCGCCGCCGAATGATTTTTGAAAAGCGCATTAGCAATATAATAAATCGCGTAAATAAAACTTCCGTGTTCCATTTTTCTCGTTCCTCCACCAAACATCTCGGAAAGCTTTTTCGCCTTCGTCAATCAGAGTATAAAAAAATGAATTGCCGAAATGCCAACTCTAATTTTTCATCCGTTTGATGAAAAAGGTTAATATCAAAAAACTATGCGTACTCGAAACAATCGAATCCGTTCCATTTTCAGCAATCGCTGAAATTCTGCAACGACAATAACTTAACGAGCAATATCAATTGCGGAAACGACGCGGATCAATGTTGTACTTTTTGATTTTGTAACATAAAATCCGCTCGGTCGTCTCTAGCAGCTGCGCCGCTTTGCCGCGATTTCCGCGCGTCGTTTTGAGCGCGTCCTGAATAATATCGCGTTCAATCGCTTCGACCGCCGCCGTCAACGAAATTTGCGTGACCGTGTCGGTAATTTCGGCGGTTTGCAGCGTCGGCGGCAGGTGATGACCATGAATGACGTTGCCGTCGCACACTAAAACAGCGCGTTCGATGGCGTTTTCCAGCTCGCGCACGTTTCCCGGGTAATGATAACTTGTCAGCAAATCAATCGCCGGCGTCGAAATTCGCTTGATATGTTTGCCGTGCTCGCGCTCGTATTTTTCGACGAAATTTTCCGCCAGCAGCAAAATATCCGATTTGCGTTCCCTGAGCGGCGGCAGAAAGATCGTAAAAACATTAAGCCGGTAAAATAAATCTTCGCGAAAAGTGCCGTCGGCAATGGCGTTTTCGAGATTTTTGTTCGTCGCCGTGACGATGCGCACGTTGGCTTTGATCGTTTCGGTGCCGCCGACGCGTTCGTATTCTTTTTCCTGCAAAACTCGGAGCAGCCGAATCTGCGTCTGCGCCGAAAGATCGCCGATTTCATCGAGAAAAATCGTGCCGCCTTCGGCTAATTCAAATCTGCCTTTTTTTCGATTATTCGCGCCGGTAAACGCGCCTTTTTCGTAGCCGAAAAGTTCCGATTCGATTAATGTTTCCGGCAGCGCCGCGCAGTTTACTTTGATAAACGGCTTTTTGGCGCGCAAACTGTTGTAATGAATTCCGTTGGCGATCAGCTCTTTTCCCGTGCCCGATTCGCCGCGCAGCAAAACCGTCGTGTTCGAGCGCGCGACTTGCGAAACCTGCGCGTAAACGCGTTTCATCGCGCTCGAATTGCCGACCATCTGACCGAAATCGTATTTTTCACGCAGCTCACGCTGCAAATCGAAATTTTCCGCCAGCAAACGCTCTTTTTCGTCTTCGATAACGCGTTCAACTTTCGCCGCCTGCGCCAGCATCGTTGCTAAAACCGCGAGAAATTCCGAAAAGTGTTCATCAAACGAAATTGTTTCGGCTTCAAATTCGACACCGAGAATGCCGAGAGTTTTTCGACCGCTGAAAATCGGAACAAAACAACTGGATTTGGACGAAATCTTTTGCAAGGGCGTGGAAAAATTCGACAAATATGTAGATTCCAAATCGCTGTTTGCAGCGAACGTAATTTTTTGATCGCGAACCGCTTGCGCCGCGATGCTTTTCTCGATATGCGTTTCAAATCGTCTGTAATCTGTCGCGTTAAATCCTTTGTTCGCCTTGATTTGTAAAACGTTATCCGCTTCTGCGCAAAGGGCGACAAAACTTCGCGATAGATTGCATTCATCATTAATTGTTTCCAAAAGCCGCGAAAAAGCGGAGCCGGGAATTTTAATTTCTGACAGCTTTTTTCCTGTTTCGACCAAAATTTGTAGATAGTTGAGCGTTTTTGTTTGAGATTGCTTTTTTATTTCGTTGTTGTTCATACAAAATTGTAGATTTGTCGAGTAAAACTGACAAAAATGTAACAAATTATAACCAAAAATGCACCTATTCTATTTTTTCATAATGTGCGTAAACAAACATACGCTGTAAACAAACGAGTTAGATGGGCTGGCATACCGCTTGTATTCTTTACTGCAAAAGACATATTTGTCATCTATCCAACTTCTAAAATTTAATTTAGGCAACAAAGCAGAGATTTATTGATCGTGAAAAGCAAACTTTATACAATCGCGCTTTTTTTTATATTGACCGTTTCCGCGTTCGCTCAGGACGCGGATTTAACGCAGCGGCTGGAAAAACTCGAAGCCGCCGCTGCCACAGCGCAGTCGAACGCCGACAACGCGTGGATGCTGATTTGCGCCGCGCTGGTTTTGCTGATGACTGCGCCCGGACTCGCGCTTTTTTACAGCGGACTCGTGCGGCAGAAAAACGCGATTTCGACGATTTTGCAAAGTCTGATTCTCGCCGGTGCCGTTACGGTCATCTGGGCGATTTTCGGTTACAGCCTGGTTTTTTCTGAAAATTCGGCTTTTATCGGCGGATTTGATTTCGCTTTTCTGCGCGGCGTCGGCGCGGCACCGAATGCGGATTACGCGGCGACGATTCCGCAGCAAACATTTATGATTTATCAATTGATGTTTGCGATTATCACGCCCGCGCTGATCACCGGCGCGTTCGCCGAACGCATCAAATTTTCGGCGATGCTCGCGTTCACCGTTTTGTGGACGACGCTGATTTATTTGCCGCTCGCGCATATGGTTTGGGGAAAAGGCGGTTTTTTCAATGCCGCGCTCGGCGGCACGATTCCCGCGCTTGATTTCGCAGGCGGAACGGTCGTGCATATTTCGTCGGGCATTTCGGCGCTGATCTGCGCGCTGTATGTCGGAAAACGGCTGAATATTTCCGACAATCAGCCGCACAACATCGTTTTGAGCGTGATCGGCGCGTGTCTTTTGTGGTTCGGCTGGTTCGGCTTTAATGCGGGCAGCGCGCTTTCGTCCGGCGCGCTGGCGACGAGCGCTTTTGTGACAACTCATTTTTCAGCCGCCGCCGCCATGCTCGCGTGGACAGCTGCCGAATGGATCAAAAAAGGCAAACCGACCGTTTTAGGCGCGATTTCCGGTGCGGTTACCGGATTGGTCGTCGTCACGCCGGCAGCCGGATTTATCACGCCGATGACCGCGCTTTTGATCGGTTTGTGCGCGGGCGTCGCTTGTTATTTCGCGGTCGAAGAACTGAAATATCTGTTCGGTTACGACGACACGCTCGATGTTTTCGGCATTCACGGCATCGCCGGAATTCTCGGCGCGCTTTTTACCGGAATTTTTGCGACGCAAGCGGTTAATCCGATTTTCAAAGATGCGGACGGCAACGCGCTGCCCGTCGGTTTGCTCGACGGCAACGCGGCGCAGCTGACCAATCAACTCGTCGCCGTCGCTCTAACCGTTTTGTTTGCCGGAATCGGTTCTTACCTGATCTTAAAAGTCGTTGATTTGGTAATCGGCGTGCGCGTCGGCGAACAGCACGAAGTCGCCGGACTCGACGTAACGCAGCACGGCGAAGTCGCATATTTGTTCGCCGTTGGCACGACGAACGCGGCGAACGGAAAAACGGAAGTTTACGAACAATCCGGCGTGATTGCGGCAAATGAACTCGCGCTCGGCAACGAATAAAAATTTGAACTAATGTTTTGCTGAATAATATTACAAAACTGTTAAAACCCGACGCGCGAAAAATTACTTAAAATAAAAAATGCGGATAATAAAATCACGCCGCACAACAAAATAAAAAGTTTAAAGATTAGCTGTCAATAAAAATGGAAACGGAGGAAGAAATGAACACTGAACAAATCAGACAACACTCGGCGGGCGTTGTGCCCGAAGGCTACCAAATGATTATGGACGACGTTGACGAACAATACATTTATCTTTCTTTGAAAAGAGGCGATATGAAAGAAACGACTCGTCAGGAATTAGTGGAAATCATCGAAAGCGGAAAGCCTCTGCCGCCGCTCGAAATCAGAAAAAGAAATTGAACCGTGCAGCAAAAACGGCGCGCAAAATTAAACAAAAAATTAAATGCGGGGAGAAATTCGGTCTGGCTTGGAAATTTTTCAGGTCAGACCGAATTTCTTCCGGCGTTGATGATGCCGAACGAGCAGCGCACGACGAGTTTTTGGTAATTTTCCGTTGTCGCTGCGTCCTTTTCTTCGGGCGATTCGCGCAAATTAATCAAGGCGTATTGCTGAATCGTCGTCAGCGGCAGCATTATTCGCTCGCGCATTTGAATTGACTGCTGCTCGACCGGATGATCAGCCATCAGCGATTCTTTTTCCGAAATTTCGAGCAGGAATTTTTTCGTCAATTCGTATTCATCGTAAACTTTGCGCCACAAATCGCCGAAATTTTCCTGTTCCGACAAAAAGCGCGTGAGCGGGAAAAACGATTTCTGCATCGCCATTTCGCAGTTGTCGGCGAGCGCTTTGAAAAAGCCGTTGTGCTGGTACAGCCGTTTCACTTGTTCGAGTTTTCCGTTTTCCGAAGCCGCGCGCAATGCCGTTCCGAAACCGTAATAACCGGGAACGTTTTGCTTGATTTGACTCCACGCGCCGACAAACGGAATCGCGCGCAAATCCTTTAATTCCAACTTGC
>SXVE01000085.1 GCA_005790265.1 Acidobacteriota bacterium
ACTTCAATGTTGCGCATTTCGCGCAAAATGTGACCGACATTGACGTTTGCGCCGACGATTTCGCCCGCAACTTCCGTATTTTCAACGCTTGATTCGCACGCCGAAAGCGCGAACGGAAGTCCGAGAAAAGCGGCTAATATTTCGCGTCGGGTGAATTTCATCGAATTTTTCGGCGGCAACAAATCGCGAATTGATTTGTTTCGATGTCGAAAACGCTGGCGAAATCAACAATTATTTTTGGCATTGCGGGCAAAAATACGTCGAGCGTCCGGCTTGTTTGAGCCGCGCGATTTCGCTTTGGCATTCGGCGCACGGCTCTTTTTCGCGGTCGTAAACGCGCCAGCCGAGCGTGTATCCGCCGCCGTAATAACTGCCGTCAATGTTTTCCGGATTGACGTTCAGCGTCGAGCCGTGCGCGATTGATTCGCGCAGCACTTCGCGGATTTTTTCAAAAAGCTCGTCGGCTTTTTTCTTTGATAATTTGTCGGCGGCGATCTGCGGATTGACGCGGGCGAGAAACAGCGCTTCGGACGCGTAAATATTGCCGAGTCCGCAAACTTTGGTTTGATCGAGCAGAAATTCTTTCAAGCTGCGCTTTGATGTTTTCAGCACCGCGCGAAAATACTTCGGATTAAATTCGTCGGAGAACGGTTCGGGCGCGAGTTTTTTAATTTCTTTCGTTTCGTTTAAATCAGCGGTTTCAACGATTTTCATCAAACCGAAATGTCGCTGATCTTGAAAAACGAGCCGCGTTTCGTCCGCAAAATAAAAAACGGCGTGCGCGTATTTCGGTAAATCGCGCTCGAGCGGCAAGAGCATAAATCGCCCGCTCATTCGCAAATGCGCGATCAAAGTTTTATCGTTGTCGAGATCGAACAAAATATGTTTGCCGCGCCGTTTGATTCGGTTAATCCGGGCGTTTTGCAGCATTGCGGCGAAATCTTCCGGCGCGGTTTCCGGCGCAAGCCGCTCGCGCAAAAGCTCTGCGGCAATGATTTTTCGGCTGGCAACAAGCCGGTCGAGCGCCTGCGCCACCAATTCAACTTCTGGTAATTCGGGCATAAGAATCAATTACGAATTACGAATTAACAATTACGAAAGTAAGAATCTGTTTCAATTCGTAATTCGTAATCCGTAATTGTTAATTCGTAATTGACTTAAACTTTCGTGTAATCGGTCAGCGATGTTTTATCGCCTAAAACCGCGTTTGTTACGGACGCGTTTTTGCCGATGTGACAGCCGCGCCCGACGATTGAATTGCGAATTTCCGCCTGGCTCGAAATGCGCGCGTGCGACCAGATGACGGAGTTTTCGATAACGGCTTTTTCTTCGACTAAAACTCCTTCGCCGAGCACGGAATTAACGATTCGCGCGTTCGGTTTGATAATACAATTGGCGCCGACAACTGATGTTTTATCAACGATTGCGGCAGTCGCGATGTCGGATTCGGCGAAGTTTTCAAGTGTGAAATTTTTGATTTTTCCGCTCAAAAAGTCATGATGCGCCTGCAAATAACTGGTCGGCGTGCCGATGTCGCGCCAGTAATTATTTTCGATGACGAAAGCGTGAAACGGCTTTTGGCTGCGCAGAATTTCGGGAAAAACATTGTATTCAAACGAGCAGTTTTCATTTTTCGGAATCAAATCGAGCACGGTCGGCTCGAGAATGTAAATTCCGGCGTTGATGTTTTTCGTGGTCAAGGCGGCGACTTCTTCGAGTTTCGGTTTTTCTCTAAATTGCAGAACTCGATCATCCGCGTCGGTTTCGACGAGTCCGTAAGCCGCCGGATTTTCGACCGGAAAAAGAGCGAGCGTCGCTTCGGATTTTTTCTCCTGATGCCATTCGATAAGTTTGGCGACATCGAGATCGGTCAGAATATCGCCGTTAAAAACGACGGTTGTTTCTCTGATGTCGTCAGCGGCATATTTATACGCGCCGCCGGTTCCCATCGGACTCGGCTCGGTCACAAAACGCAAATTCACGCCGTATTCAGCCGCATTTCCAACGAGCTGTTCGATTTTGTCCGGCTGATAATTGAGCGAAAGCGTGATGTCTCTGATTCCGGCGCGCTGCAAGATTTCGATTTGATACAGCAAAAACGGTTTATTTAAAACCGGAACAATCGGTTTCGGCGTGTAAACCGTCAGCGGTCGAAGCCGCGTTCCTTTTCCGCCAGCGAGTATAAGTGCCTGCATAAAATTTGCGAATCAGAGATATTTTCGATCACAAAAACATCCGAAATACTTAAGACTAAAAAAAGCGTCTGAAAAAATCAAAGCGCACAAATTATTAAACCTTAACTTAATAAATGACAAAAGTTGTTAAAAAAAGTTGACACTTTTTTGCCGGTCGTGATAGCTTAAAATCTACAGGTAACAGCCGAATCCGGCTTTCCTTCATTTTCCCGTCCAGCAATCATAAAACTGTCCAGTTAATTAGCAACAAACTTAATTTCAAATTTGATTCACCATGAGTTTCGATAAAACAAAAGCGATGCGAAACGCCGAGCGGTATCTTTCACAGGGCAAAATTCGTGCGGCGATAGGCGAATACAAACAAATTGTTGATCACGACCCGAAAGATTTTAGCACGCTCAACATTCTCGGCGATTTGCACACGAAAAACGCCGAAAAAAAGGAAGCCGTCGCGTGTTTTTCGCGCGTTGCCGAATATTACGGCAAACAGGGATTTGCGCAGAAAGCGATTGCCGTTTACAACAAAATCGCGCGTCTTGAGCCTCATTCGCTCGAAGTTTCGGCAAAGTTAGCCGAGCTTTATCAAGCAAAAGGTTCTTTTGCCGAAGCTCGCGTTCACTACACGGCTCTCGCCGAACAATTCGAGCGCAAAGGCGACAAAATCGAAGCGCTTTCGGTCTGGAAACAAATCGCCGGACTCGATCCGAACAACACGGAAGTTTATTTGAAAATCGCCGAATCTTATCTCGAAGAAAATCAAAAAGACGAAGCGGCGGACGCCTTTACCGTTGCCGGCGAACGTCTGTCGGCGCAGAACGATTTTGAAGCGGCGCTCGCGACATTTTCACGCACGCTCGACATCAGACCGAACGATTTTCAAGCGCTCAACGGATTTGTCAAAGCGCAGATCAGTCTCGGCTACACCGAAGAAGCCGCCAAAACTCTCGAACAAATTCTCGAAAAACAGCCGTATAATCGCGATATTTTATATCTTTTGGTGGATTGTCATTTGGACACGGGCAATCCGCAGAACGCGGAAAAAGCCGTTGTTAAACTCGTCGAGCAAGAACCGGCAAATTACCCGAAGTTTCTCGAGTTAATTGACGCTTATTTGAAAATCAACGATCTCGATTCGGGCGCGCGCATTCTCGCAATGTCGTCGGAACATTTGCTGGTCGGCGGTCAGTCGGACGATTTTTTGAAATGGACGAATGAAATTCTCGCGCGCAATCCCGAGCAAATCGAAGCGCTGCGGCTGCTCGTTCGTTATCACGGCTGGCAGCGCGACGAAGGCGAATTAAAACAATCGCTCGACCGGTTAGCCGAATGCGCGCGGCTCGTCGGTTTGGTCGAAGACGAACGAAACGCGTTATCGCAATTGGTGATGATCGTGCCGTATGAAGCGAAATACGCGCAGCGATTGCAGGAAATAAACACCAATTTTCATTTTGAAGACAGTCCGTATGAAGCGCCGCTACCGACGCTTTCGGAAAACGTTTCGGATGGCGCGCTCGAATACGTTGGAACAAACGAATCGGCGGCGACAGCGGAATTTTCCGATTATGCGGCGGAAGCGGTCGGCGGAGATTTTCAAACGGGTTTTGCGCTGGTCAATCAATTTGAAGGAAACGGCACGAAAGATTTTGAATTTGTCGCCAATTCTTTTGAAGCGCGGATTGCCGAAGAATTCAACGAAGACGAATACGATTCTTTCGGCGCGGCAGACGAAGCGTTTGACGAGAGTTTTATTGTTTCCGGAGAAAATTTCGGCGCGGACGAACTTTCCGTCACCGAAGAACTTTCCGCCGCCGACGAAATGAAGCTCGAAAAAGAACTCGAAAGCATCGAGTTTTACGTCGCGCAGGGCTACAAAGAGCTTGCCGAAAAATCTTTGACCGCGCTCGAAGAAGAATTCGGCGCCCGAAGCGAATTCGCCGCGCTGCGCGAGCAAATGGACGATTCGCTGCATAAACTCGCCGCCGCCACTCTGCCGCAAGTCGAGATTTTGGACACTTCTTTCGCCGTCAACAGCAGCAACCGCGAAAACGGCAGCGAGAACATTTTCGACATAGGAAATACAGCATTTGCCGAAGAACAACCGGTTGCGCAAGAAACGCAAAAATACGATTCGCTCGACGATTTTCGCAGCGATCTCGGTTTGGAAGAAAACGAACCGGCGAAAACCGACGACGATTACGAAACTCATTACCATACGGCGATTGCTTACAAAGAAATGGGTTTGATGGAAGATTCGATCAGGGAATTTCAGGACGCGATCAATCTTGTCAGCCCGAACGACGGCACGCGGCGCTTTTTCGCCTGCGCGCATCTTTTAGGTCATTGTTTTATGGAAAAAAAGATGCCGAATTTAGCTTTGATGTGGTACAAACGCGCGCTGGAAACCAGCCATTTGAGCGCCGAAGAAAAGCAGGGAATTTGGTATGAAATCGGCAATGCTTACGAAATCGGCGGCGACAGCGAAAAAGCGCTGGAAAATTTTGAAATGGTTTATGCCGTCAACGTTGATTACCGAGACGTCAGCGCGCGTCTCCAAAATCTGCACGTTAACTGTTGAAAATAATAAAATTACGTTCCAATAAAAAAGGAATTCCGCTCGAAATATTTCGAGCGGAATTCCTTTTTTTATTCAGCGTAAACGGGAAAAACCCGAACGGCTTTTATTTGCTTTTATTCGTCAATAATTTTTGGCGTCCACATTATCTACGCAAATTTTTATAAGTTTTCTTGATATAAAAATAAAATTCCCGTAATCTGCTAAATATTAAAAACTTTCCGACTGACAAAAAGCGATTTCCCAAAACAAAGTTCAAAAGATTTTGCCGCTAATCGCCGAATCTAATTTTTCTGAAACGAATTACACAGCGAGGAACGAAAATGACTTTTTCCCGACGCGACTTTATTAAAACTGCCGGTTTGACGCTTGGCGCGCTGACCGTTTTGCCGTCCTGGATTTACGAAGCCGAAGCGGAAACGCTTGCCGTGATTGATGTTAACAAAAACAATCTGGCGGACATCGCGCTTTCGGCGGCGAAAAAACTCGGTGCGAGCTACGCCGATATTCGTATTAATCGTTACCGGCTCGAATCGGTTTCGACGCGCGAACGCCAAGTGCAAAACGTGCAGCGCGGACAGAATTTCGGTTTCGGCGTGCGCGTGCTCGTCAAAGGGACGTGGGGATTTGCCGCGAGTCCGAACGTGACGGAAGCGGAAGTGCGACGCGCCGTGGCGGAAGCGGTTGAAATCGCCAAAGCAAACTCTGTTTTCCAGAAGAAACCGATTGAAATGGTTTCCGCGCCGAAAGTGACGGCGAATTGGAAAAGTTCGTTTATCAAAGACCCGTTCGACGTTCCGGTTGACGATAAAATCGCGCTGCTTTTGAAAATCAACGAAGCCGCACTCGCCGTCAAAGGCGTTTCGTTCGTCAATTCTTCGATGGCTTGGGTTAATGAACAAAAATATCTCGCGACATCGGACGGTTCGCGCATCGAGCACTATTTAATTCGCGGAAATCCGTCGTTTACCGTCACGGCAACCGACCGCGCGACCGGCGATTTTCAATCGCGCAACACGTTGCAGGAAGGTCAGAGCATCGGTTACGAATACATGGAAAATCACGACTGGA
>SXVE01000008.1 GCA_005790265.1 Acidobacteriota bacterium
ATTCTTTTTGTGATGAGTTCGATTGCTTTTGCTCAAACGCAGGAAAAGAAAGAGGCTTACAAATTTTTCGAGTATGAAAAAATAAGCGATAGTTTGTTAAAAGAAAAATTCGAGCAATTTTACAACGCGCTAAAACAGGAAACCGTTTCGCAAGGATTCATCATCAATTACGGCACTGCTAAAGAAATTGCCAAGCGCGAAAATAAAATTCGTAATTTAATTAATTTTAGAGACGACGATATGCCGAGACTGACTTTTGTTCAAGGCGGAAATTCAAATAAACCGAAAACAATATTTTGGATCGTTCCCGAAGGCGCGGAACCGCCGAAACCCGAATAAAAATGAACACAGCACAAATAAATTCACACGATTTGGATATTGATTTGCCGAACGCGAAACTCGCTTTCACGATTATCAATTCGCTCTTGCAATCAAACGAAGCGTTGAGCGATTTGCTCGCGGTAATGGCGCACGCGCTCGATGAGGACGTGGCAAAGGCTTTGACAAACACCGGCGAATGGGAAAAATACCTCGAATCGAAACGCGAGCTTGAAAACACTCATTTGCAAATTGAGAAATTCACCGAGCAGTTGAAGAGAATGGATAATGGATAATTGACAATGGATAATAAAGAAAATGTTTTGAAAGATAAATCTTATAAATTCGCTTTGCGTGTGGTGAAACTTTATAAGTTTTTGGCAGAAGACAAAAAAGAGTATGTTCTTTCAAAACAATGTCTGCGTTCGGGGACTTCAATTGGCGCAAATATTACTGAAGGAAATCAGGCACAGTCGGCGGCGGACTTTATTCACAAACTTTCAATCGCACTGAAAGAAGCGTTTGAGACGGAATATTGGCTTTGCCTCTTGCGCGACGCAGAATATATAACCGAAAAACAGGCAGAATCTTTAATTGCCGATTGTAATGAAATACAAAAAATACTAACGGCTTCAATAAAAACCTCAAAATCAAAAGTTTACAAATGGATTATCAATTATCAACTATCAATTATCAATTAATAATAATCGGCGCAGGTCCGGCGGGAATTTCTGCTGCGTATGAAGCGCAAAAATTAGGATTGAATTATCTCGTGTTGGAGAAAAACTTGATCGGCAACACGATTTATAATTATCCAGTCGGCTTGACTGTTTTTTCGACCGTCAACGAATTGGAATTATTGCCGAACACGCTTTTTCCGGCGCGCGAAAAGCCGACGCGCGAGGAATTGTTGTCGTATTACACCAGATTTGTTCTCGAAAATAATCTCAATATTCAGTGGGAAGAAGCGGTAACGAAAGTTGAGCAAATTGGTGAAAATCATTTCAAAATAACGAGCGAAAAAGGCGAATATGAAGCGGCGACGGTTTTGTTTGCGTTCGGCGCAATGCAGTATCCGCGACGTTTGGGCGTGAAAGGCGAAGATTTGCCGAAGGTTCATCATCTTTTTCGCGAGACTTATCCGTGGGTTAAAAAACACGCGCTCGTCGTCGGCGGCGGCAATTCGGCGGGCGAAGCGGCTTTGTTTTTAGCCGAAGAAGGCGCGTTTTCGACGCTCGCGACGTTTCGCAAAGATTGGGAAGAAACCGACCCGAAACAAGGCTGCATCAAACATTGGGTCAAACAGCCGCTTGAACAACAATTGGAGAAAAATTGTCTCGACGTGTTTTTTCTCGGTCGCGTCATCGAAATCCGCGATAAAGATATTGTTCTCGAAGACGAAAACGGCGCAATCGAAACATTGCCGAACGATGTCGTTTTCGTTTTAATCGGCTCGGACGCCGATTTGACGATGCTCGAAAATCTGGGCGTCGAAACGCGCAACACGAAATACGGCGCGGTACCGGTTTACAACGAAGAAACTTTTGAAACTAACGTTTCCGGCGTCTACGTCGCCGGACATTTCACCGAAGCGCGACACATCGCGGGCGCGATTGAAGTGCCGAAAAAGATAATTCCGAAATTGGCGGCGAAACTTGAAAAAGGGAAAGCCGTCTAAAAATAATTTAACCGCGAAACACGCGAAAAACGCTAAATTCAAGAAAAAGAAAAAACGCTTTTGTTATAATTCTCTTACTTTTACTTCGCGTCTTTCCGCGTGTTTCGCGGTTATAAAAATGTAATGAATATTGCTAAAGCACAGGAAATTCTCAAACATCAATTCGGCTATGATTCGTTTCGGATGAATCAGCAGCAGGCGATTGAGTGCATTTTAAATAAAAAAGACTGCGTGGTTTTGATGCCGACCGGCGGCGGAAAATCTTTGTGTTACCAGATTCCGGCGCTGCTCGGCGACGGTTTGACGCTGGTTGTTTCGCCGCTGATCGCGCTAATGAAAGATCAGGTTGACGCGCTCGTCAATAATGGCGTGGCAGCGGCTTTTTTGAATTCGACGCAGAGTTCGCGCAAGCAAGTCGAGGTTTTCCAAAGAGTTAAAAGCGGCGAACTGAAAATTCTTTACGTCGCGCCCGAACGACTTTTGCAATCGGGCGATCAGTTTATTGATTTTTTGAAAAACGTCAACGTGTCTTTATTTGCGATTGACGAGGCGCATTGTATTTCGAGTTGGGGACACGATTTTCGACCGGAATATATGCAGCTCGCCAAACTGAAACATCATTTCCCCGAAGTTCCGCTGATCGCGCTGACGGCGACGGCGGATAAACTCGTGCGCCGCGATATTATCGAGCGGCTGCGGCTGAAAGATTACGATCTTTTCGTGTCGAGTTTTAATCGTCCGAACATTTATTACACGGTCGAGCCGAAACGCAATACTTACGAGCGATTGCTGCAATATCTGGCGGGAAAGCGCGACGAAAGCGGAATTATTTATTGTTTGAGCCGCAATTCGGCGGAAAATCTTGCGGAAAATTTGCGCGACGAAGGTTACAACGCGCTCGCTTATCACGCCGGTTTGAGCAAGGAAGAACGCGACAAAAATCAGGAATTATTCTTGAAAGACGAAGCGAAAATCGTGGTCGCGACGATTGCGTTCGGAATGGGAATTGATAAATCGAACGTGCGGTTCGTCGTTCATTTCGATTTGCCGAAAAACATCGAAAGTTATTATCAGGAAACCGGACGAGCCGGTCGCGACGGTTTGAATAGCGAAGCGCTGCTGTTTTTCAGTTGGGGCGACGTGCAGAAATTAAAAGGTTTCGCCGAAGTTGACGGCAACCGCTCGCAAACGGAAATAATGCTCAAAAAGCTGAATCTGATGGGCGAATTCGGCGATTTGAAAACGTGTCGGCGCAAATTTCTGCTCAAATATTTCGACGAAGAATTAACCGAAGACTGCGGGCAGTGCGATAACTGCAACACGACGTTTGAGAAATTCGACGGAACGATTATCGCGCAAAAAGCTCTGAGCGCGGTGGCGCGCACCGGACAGCGTTTCGGTTTGAGTTATCTGGTTGATTTTCTGCGCGGCTCGCAGGCGAAAACGATTCGCGACGAGCATAAAAATTTGAAAACTTACGGCGTCGGCTCCGACGTTTCCAAAAACAGTTGGTTCGATTATTTTAAGGATTTGATTCAGCAAGGCTATCTCGCGCAAAAAGACGGACAATTTCCGACGATTGTGCTGACCGAAAAAAGCGAAGCCGTTTTGCTCGGCAGAGAAACGGTTGAATTGTTCAAAGTAGTCGAAAAAGAAGACAAAAAATCTTCGCTCGTCTCCGACACGACGCATCCGTATTTTGAAGATTTGTTCGCCGATCTCAAACGCGCGCGAACGACGATTGCCAAAGCGGAACACGTGCCGCCATACGTTGTTTTTTCTGACGCGACGCTGCTTGAAATGGCGACTTTTCTGCCGCTGACGAAAGAGGAAATGCGCAAAATTTCCGGCGTCGGCGATTTGAAACTCGACAAATACGGCTGGGACTTTCTGACCGAAATCAGAAGCTATTGCGAAGTCAACAATCTCGATTCGCGCATCAATTTGAAATCAGTAAAACGCGAACGGAAAGTGCGCACGAAACGCGACGAATTCGGTAAAGACACAAACCGGATTTCGCTCGATATGTTTCAAGCCGGACTTTCAATTGACGAAATCGCCGAAGCGCGCGAGCTGGCGCGCGGCACGATTGAAATTCACCTGATTAAGTTTATCAATACCGGCGAAGTGCGGCTCGAAGATTTGGTGCAGGCGAGCAAAGTCGAACCGATCAAACAAGCCATCGCGCGCACGAACAGCGGAATGGCAATCGCGCCGGTCAAAGAAGTTTTGGGCGAAAATTACACTTACGGCGAAATCCGTGCGGTGATGGCAACGATCTGAACGAGCTGTAAAAACAAATAAAAAAGAGAAAGAGCGGCGATAAATTTGTAAATTTATCGCCGCTCTTTCTCTTTTTTATTTTGGTAAATCTTACTGAGCTTTCTGCGTTCTAATCATCACTCTTTCGCGCGGCGCGGAAAATTTATCGGCGATATTTGCCGGATTTACTTCGTAATTGGTGATGTCAACGATTTGCTCAACCTGACCGCCGACCGACTGCGTCCATTTATACGGCATTTGCACGCCGCCGACCGAACGATAATCGGAGAATTTGAGTTGATATTCGGCTTTTTCGAGATTTTCCGCGCGACGCACGAATTTCACTCTGTCAGTTTCGCTCAAGGTTTTGCCTTCTTCTTTTTTGAAGCTGATGACAAGCGGTTTGACTGCCATATACGTCAGCATTTTCGGCAGCGACGAAGATTTTTCGATGTAAAGTTTGTAGGATTCGCCGCCGGTTTGCGCGACGACGACATTGCACGAACTGCCGTCAACATCGGCTTCGCCCGCGTAAGTGTAGCTCACGTCAGCGCCTTCGGGCGCGGATAAAAGCAGCGCGAAAGTCGTGCGGAAAAGCTCGTTCTGACGAGCCGCGCCGGTCGAAACGCGCAGTTGTTTATCAACGATTATATTGCCGTCAATCGGTGCGGTTTCCGCCGTACCGCCGTCGCCTTTTCTGATAATAAATTTGTGCGTGCCGTCAGCCGGAAGCGGCGCGCCGTCCAAAACGATTGGTTCGCCTTCGTCGCGTTTCATCACGAAAACGCGTTTCTGCCCGTCGCCATTTTCGAGTTTTTCAACGCGTGATGTTTGCAGCACTTCGCGCGTGATTAACACGTTGCCTTCTTTCTTGACGCCGGCAACACCGTTTTCACTGCCGATTTTCAGGTTTTTGCTGAATTGATTCGGCAGCTGCAAATTGATTTCAAGTTCGCCCGGTTCGCTTTTCTGCGTTCCGTCAAAATTGAAATTGTTCGTTGTTTTGCCCACAATCGTCAAACCGCGCACGCTTGCGATGTTCGCGTCGCCGCCGATGGCAACGCGTGCCTGTCTGATAATTTCGAGCGCCTTTTCGTCCGATTTGAAAGTCGCGCCGACTTCGTCAATCAAACTGCCCAAACCGATAAAAAATACTGCGACACAAAGTACCGAAACGATAAATCTTTTCATTTTTGCCTCCGAAAAATTTTGAATATATTTTGTCTTTGTCATGATGACGTTGTGAAGTATCGCAGAGATTCTGCGCCGATTGGTTAAGATGACGCAAAGAATTTGTTAAGAATGTAAAATGTTCGGCAAAAGCATTTACAACGAAAAATGGAAAGTGGAAAATGGAAAATCGAAATCCGGCGAGCAATTTCAATTTAGATTTCTCTTGCCGCCGAGTGTAATGATTTTTAGTTTCTAATTTTTAGTTTTTTTATTATCCATTATTCATTATCCATTATCCATTGATTCGTTATGCGCCGTTCGTGGTTTCCAATTTTTCTTGTCGCCGGATTGCTCGGTTTGCTGTTTGCGTCGGCGTTTTTTCAATATCGCTGGCTCGGGAAGATCAGCGAGGACGAACGCGAGCGCACGCAGATTCGCGTGAAAAACGACACCGAAAGATTTGCCGAAGATTTCAACCGCGAAATTCAAAATTCGTATTTTAATTTTCAAACGGAAACCGAAACGTGGAAACAAAAAAACTGGACGCAGTTTAACGAACGCTACGATTTTTGGCGCGAGCGCGCGGCGTATCCGGATTTGATAAAAAACTTTTATTACTGGGACAATCGCGAAAACGCGCCGCTGTTGATGTATAACGCGGAAAAGCGCGAATTTGCCGAAGTCGCCTGGACGGAAGAATTAAAGAAAATTCAGGCGCAAGCGGCAGAGAAAAAATCATCGTCGTTTCAACCGGAAAATTTCGCGTTGATAATGCCGATTCAGGAAATCGAAGAAACGCTCAACCGCATTATCATTCGGCGGCGACCGGACGATCCGCTGCCGGTGAAAAATTTTGAAAAAATCGGATTTCTGGTGATTGCGCTCGATGAAAACGCAATTAAAAATCGCTTGTTGCCCGATTTAGCCGGCAAGTATTTCAGCGGCGGAGAATTTCATCTCGCCGTTAGCGCGGCTGACGGAAAAACGGTTTTTCAGACCGGAAGCGTTAATTCGGCTGACGCTTCGGCTCGATTGTTTGAATTTTTGCCGGACAATTTCGTTTTTTTCTCAAGTCGCCAATCGCCGCGCGAATTGCCGAGAGGCGAAGTGAAAAGCATGGTTTTCAGTCAGCGGCTCGAAAACAAAATTATTACGCGCACGGAAACCGAAACGATTAAACGCGGCGAAATGCCGAACGCCAATTCCGGTGCGGTGAGAGTCGTCGTCTCGCCGACCGAATACCGGCGCACGACGGATATTCCCGTCAGCATTTCCAGCGAAAATAATAATTGGACGCTGACGGTGCAGCACGCCGCCGGTTCGCTCGATCAGCACATCGGCAACACGCTGCGCCAAAATCTGGCGGTCAGTTTCGGAATTTTGGCGCTGCTCGCCGTCAGCGTAATTTTGATTTTTGTTTCAACGCAGCGCGCCAAAATGCTGGCGCAAAGGCAAATCGAATTCGTGTCGAGCGTATCGCACGAATTTCGCACGCCGCTCGCCGTCATTTATTCGGCAAGCGAAAATCTGGCGGACGGTGTCGCTAAAGAATCGGCGCAAATTTCGCGTTACGGCGATTTAATCAAAAGCGAAGGCAGAAAACTTTCGGCGATGGTCGAACAGATTCTCGAATTTGCCGGTGCCAATTCGGGCAAAAAGAAATACGATTTGCGCGAAACGGACGCCCGCGAAATCATTGAAACGGCAATCAGCGAATGTCGCCCGCTGATCGAGGAAAAAAATTTTACGATTGAACGCGAAATCAGCGAAAATCTGCCGAAAATCGCCGCCGATAAAAACGCTCTCAGTCAGGCTCTGCAAAATCTGATCGCCAATTCGATTAAATATTCAAACGGCAGTCGGTGGCTGAAAATCGCGGCGCAAAACGGCGGCAAAACTGTAAAAATAACGGTTGAAGACAAAGGTCTGGGCATCGCCGCGAAAGATTTGAAACACGTTTTTGAGCCGTTTTACCGGGCAAAATCCGTGGTTGACGAGCAAATTCACGGCAACGGCTTGGGTTTGAGTCTGGTGAAAAAAACTGTCGAAGCGCACGGCGGCAAAGTTTCGGTCGAAAGCGAAATCGGGAAGGGAAGCAAGTTTACGATTATTCTCGAAACGCTGCCGAAATCGCCGCGCGCTGGTTAAAAAATGATGAAAATTCTACTCATCGAAGACGAAGCCGGTTTGATTTTAACGCTGACCGACCGTTTGCAAAGCGAAGGTTTTGCGGTCAAAAGCGCTGCCGACGGCGAAAGCGGTTTGCAACTGGCTTCGACGGAAACGTTTGATTTGATCGTGCTCGATGTCATGCTGCCGAAAAAAAACGGCTGCGACGTGTGCCGCGATTTGCGCCAAAAAGGAATTGACACGCCGATTTTGATGCTCACGGCGAAAGGCGAAACGATTGACAAAGTTCTCGGCTTAAAGCTCGGCGCTGACGATTATTTGACAAAGCCGTTTGAGATGATGGAATTGCTCGCGCGCATCGAAGCGCTTTTACGGCGCGCGCCGCATCAAACCGCAAATAATTTGGCGGAAACGTTTCGTTTCGGCGATGTCGCGATTGATTTTCGCCGCGCCGAAATAACGAAAAACTCGCAGTCAATCGAACTTTCAGCGATGGAATTCAAACTTTTGCAGTTTTTGATCGAAAATCGCGGCGCGGTTCATTCGCGCGATAAACTGCTCGACGAAGTTTGGGGTTACGACGCGATGCCTTCGACCAGAACGGTTGACGTTCACGTCGCGTGGCTGCGGCAAAAACTCGAGCCGAATCCGAAACATCCGCAGTTTATTCAAACCGTTCACGGCTTCGGCTACAAATTTGTCGGCTGAAAAAACCGAAAAACGAATTCCTGACGGCGAACGTTTTTTCTGCTTCGATTATTATTTACCAAAGATAATTATATTTTCGCGCTTATTCGCGGGCAACATCTTCTAAAATTTTCCTTAATCATCAGTTAATTTTTAATTCGATTTCAAATCAGCCGCATAAATCCGCATGTAATCGTAAAAGCGCCGCAAATTTTATTACGACGCTTTTTACATTTGCTTAATTTTTATCCGGCGAAAATCTAAAATTCGCTGTCGCTCGTCGCTCGTTCGCGGCGCGCGACGCCGGTTTCGTATGCGGCTTCTTCGACTTCTCTAGCGACCGCTTCGCCGACTCTTCGGTCAAAAACCGACGGAATAATATAATCCGGGTGCAGTTCTTCTTCGGTGATAATTGCGGCAATCGCGTTGGCGGCGGCGAGCTTCATCTGTTCGTTGATGCGCGATGCGCGGCAGTTGAGCGCGCCGCGAAAAATGCCGGGAAAACACAACACGTTGTTAATCTGATTCGGGTAATCGCTTCTGCCCGTTGCCATTACCGCGACGAGACCGGCGGCATCTTCCGGCATAATTTCGGGAACCGGATTTGCCATTGCGAAAATAATCGGGTCGCGTCCCATATTTTTCAGATCATTTTCGTCAATCACGCCGGGAACGCTCAAACCCATAAAAACGTCGGCGCCTTTGATGACGTCGTGAATCGTGCCTTGTTCACCGTTTGGATTCGAGTTGCGCGCGTACCAATCTTTGACCCAGTTCATATTTTCCGTGCGACCCGCGTAAAGCGCGCCGGTTTGATCGCAGCCGACGATGTTTTTGACGCCCGCCGCCATTACGATTTTGGAACACGCGACGCCCGCCGCACCGACGCCGTTAACGACGACTTTAATTTCATCAATTTTTTTGCCGGTGATTTTCAGCGCGTTAATCAGCGCGGCGAGAACGACGACGGCGGTTCCGTGCTGGTCGTCGTGAAAAACGGGAATATCGAGTTCTTCTTTCAATCGGTCTTCGATTTCAAAACATCGCGGCGCGGAAACGTCTTCGAGATTGATGCCGCCGAACGCGGGCGCGATGCGCTTGATCGTTTCGACGATTTCGTGCGGGTCTTTCGTATTCAAACAAATCGGAAAAGCGTCAACGCCGCCGAATTCTTTGAAAAGCTGGCATTTTCCTTCCATCACCGGCATCGCCGCCGCCGGTCCGATGTCGCCGAGACCGAGCACCGCCGTTCCGTCGGAAACGACCGCGACCGTATTCTTTTTAATCGTCAAAGTGTAAGCCTTTTCCGGGTCTTGATGAATCGCTTCGCAAACGCGCGCGACGCCCGGCGTATAAGCCATCGAAAGATCGGCGCGTGTTTTAAGCGGCATTTTCGAGACGGTTTCGATTTTGCCGCCGAGATGCATCAGAAAAGTACGGTCGGACGTATGAACAACTTCGACGCCGTCAATCTGGCTGACCGCTTCGACGATTTCCTTGTCGTGCTGTTCGCTCGAAGCGTTGACCGTGATGTCGCGAATCAGAAAATCTTTGCCGACCGAAACAATGTCAATCGCGTCAATGTCGCCGCCGGCTCTGCCGATAGCAGTCGTGATTTCGCCCAATTTTCCCGGACGATTATGAATTTTTACGCGCAAAGTTAAGCTGTAACTTGCGTTCGGTGTCGGATTATTTGCCACAATTTAAATCAGCGGACGAAGAAGCCCGCGAAAAACTCCTTGAATTTCAATTTTGTCGGCGGAAAGCCGAATCGTCTCGTATCTTTCATTTGCCGGACGCAGCTCGATATAAGCTCCGGCGCGATAAAAATTTTTCAAAACCGTTCGTTTGCCTTCGACCGACGCCGCAATACAGTCGCCGTCACGCACGAAACTTCTTTTTTCGATCAAAACAATATCGCCTTCAAAAATACCTTTGCCGATCATTGCATTATTCGGCACCCGAAAAGCGCAGACTCTTTCGGGCGCGAGAAAACCGAGTAGAAAGCGCGGCACGAACAGCGGCTGCAATTCCCATTGTTCGCGGTAAATCGAATCGCTCGGTGCGACCAGCCATTCGATACGACTGACCGAAGCGACGGCTGATTCTCTCGGTCGAACTTCGATATTGAAGCTTCCGTTTTCCTTGCGCCGCGCGAGCAGACCTTGTTTTTCCAGTGCTGTGATGTGTTTGGCGACTCCGGCTTTCGATGCGACGCCGAGATGTCCGGCGATTTGTTGGTAAGACGGTTCGTAGCCGTGCGCCGCGATAAAATGCGTGATATATTCCAGGACTTCTTTTTGTCGTCTGGTGCGCGGCTGCATAAACGTAGATTGTATTGAATCGGATGCGGATTTCAAAATTCAGAATTCGCGATTCGGCGGAAAATGACAAAACTTTGCAATCCCGATTCGCGCGCCGCCGCCGCGCTGACGGCGCGCGCGAACCGGTTTAATTTGCTATAATAACGTGAAAGCGGAGGTTAATTTTTATCAGTAACATTCACGGATTCACTCAAGGCTTAAAGCAAAACCAACTGCGCCGAATCGAGCGACTGGCATCGCGCCGCGTCGCGCCCGAACAAATCGTTTCGCCCGAATTAGCCCGGCAGTTGTCTGAAATTTCGTTTGAAACCGGCAGACAAGTCGGCGTTTTAATCAATCGCAAAGGACAGGTCGAATATGTGATGGTCGGCAACGCGAAAACCATCGAAATGCCGGATTTCGGACGCGCGCGCGTTTCCGAAGATCGTTTTCGCGGTTTGCGTTGCGTTCACACTCATCTTTTGGGCGAGAAATTGACGCAGGACGATTTAACCGATCTTGCGCTTTTGCGGCTCGATTTGATGGCGATTGTTCAGGTTGACGACAAAACCGGCTTGCCGAATCTCGTCTACTCGGCGCATCTTCTGCCGACGACGGCGGAAAAATTAGACACGGACGGCGAAGGTTTGCCGTATGAATTTCTCGAACCGAACGTTCCGTCGCAGCTCGAAACGAATTTTATCGGATTGATAAATTCGCTCGAAAACGAAATGGCGCGCAGCCGTCAAACTGCGCGCAGCCGCCACACCAACCGCGACCGCGTAATTTTGGTAAATGTCACGACCGGGTATTTGTCCGAAGCCGAGGAATCGCTCGCCGAACTAGAAGAATTGGCGTTGTCGGCGGATGTCGTCGTGCTCGATAAAATCATTCAGCGCCGCCCGAAAATTGATCCGAAAACCGTTCTCGGAAAAGGAAAACTCGAAGAATTGCTAGTGCGTTCGATGCGTCTCGGCGCGGATTTAATCGTTTTCGACGCCGAACTTTCTCCGGCGCAGGTGCGGTCTTTGTCGGAAGCAACCGAATTGAAAGTCATTGACCGACCGCAGCTTATTCTCGATATTTTCGCCCAGCGCGCGCAATCGAGCGAAGGAAAAATGCAGGTCGAACTCGCGCAGCTGAAATACCTTTTGCCGCGTCTCGTGCAGGGACAAAACTCGGCGTTTTCCAGACTTGCGGGCGGCATTGGCGGACGCGGACCGGGCGAAACGAAACTCGAAACCGACCGCCGCCGCGTGCGCGACAAAATTACGCATCTCGAAAAACAAGTCAACGGTTTGAGCCGTCAACGTCAGGAACGCCGCAAAAACCGCGTCCAGAAAAATCTGCCGATTATTTCGCTCGTCGGTTACACGAACGCCGGTAAATCAACTCTTCTCAACAGTTTGACGCAAAGCGACGTTTATGCGGAAAAGAAAATGTTCGCGACGCTCGATCCGACTTCACGCCGGCTGCGCCTGCCGATTGAGCAGGAAGTGATTATCAACGATACGGTCGGTTTTATTCGCGATTTGCCGGAAGCGCTGGTTGCGGCTTTTCGCGCGACGCTCGAAGAAATTTCCGACAGCAATTTGCTCGTTCACGTGGTTGATGCTTCCAATCCGCGCGCCGATCAGCAAATCGAATCGGTTGATAAAATCTTGACCGATTTGAAATTAAACGAAATTCCTCAAATTATCATTTTAAACAAAGCGGACTTGCTCGATGAGCTGTCGCTTGAAGCTTTGAAAAGACAGGTTTCGCTTGACAAAGGTTATGAAATCGTGGCAATTTCAGCTGTCCAGCCCAAAACATTAAAGCCGCTGATCGAAAAAGTAGGAGAAGTTTTAGCCAGAGATTTGAGCGGTTTAGCCGTTGACGCGGTGTGATTTTTGATGTCGGAACAAAGATTTTTTGTGATCTAACATCCGTCATTCAAAATCCAAAATCCAAATGAGCAAGCGTATTCAAGATTTGGCATCGCCGCTGAAAAAGTGGCGCAATTGGCTCGGGCAATTTTTTAATCGTCCGTTTGCAAATGTCACCGAAAATCAAAAGTTTTGGTTCGGCTTTGCCTTTCTCTGCGTTTTGACGACGTTTCTCATTAACAATCCTTTTTGGCACACTTCGACCGAACAACTCTACAAAGAAGGCGACATCGCGCGCGAAAGCATTATTTCTCCGGCGGACATTTCGGCGACGGATTTCGACGAAACCGAGCGAATCAAACAATCGGTTAAAGAATCGGTCAGACCGATTTTCACGTTTGAAGCCAATCGCGCCGACGAAGCCGTGCAAAGTTTTCGTTCGGCTTGGGAAAGTCTGCAGCGAAAAACCGACAACATCAATTCCAATTCGCGCACCAACGTCAATTCTAAAATTAATCTCAACATCAAATCCGACGCGTCCTGGAACGGCGCGGGCGGTGCGGAACTGGGACGAATCTTCGGTTCGCGTCGTTTCAGCTCGAACGAATTGGAAGCCGTTACCAGAGTTTTGCGCGAGAATGCGAGCGGTTCGATTTACGGCGATCAAGATCGGCAGTTTTTTGAAGCGGAAATTCTGCTGCTCGACCGGCAGAAACCGAATCAGCAGTCGGTGATGCAAATGCCGGAAAGCAGTATGACGGCGCTGTCGGAAGCGCGTGCCAATCTGAAAGAAGGATTATCGCAAATCAGCAGTCTGTCGCCGGCGGAAATCGAAGCGTTTTACGCGGCAGCCTCGCCCTTGATTCAACCGAATATCGTTTTTGACAGCGCGGCAACCGGAAGCTCCCGACAAACTGCCGCAGAAAGCGTGCAGCCGAAAATTATCTCGCTGAAACGCGGGCAAACTATTGTGCGCGAAGGCGATACGATTACGGTCGAAGCTCTTTCGCAAATTTCTGCCGTGAGCAGTTACAGCAGTTCGACGCGGCGGGTCAATCGTTTTTTTGGACTTTTGGTATTGATTACCGCGCTTTTTTGGGCGGCGTGGAAATTTGTGCAGCATCGCGGAATCGTTCCGCGTCTGGCGCTTTCCGAAGAAAAAACATTCGCTTTGTTCGGATTTATCGTGCTCGCGCAAACGATGCTGATGGCGATATTTTTCCGGCTGGCGGAATTTACGGCTTTGCAAAATGTCAGAGCGCCGCTGAATGATCCGACTTTGTGGGCTTTCGCGATTCCGTTTGCTTTCGGCAGTTTGCTGATGACTTTGCTGGCAGATCGCCGCACGGCAATTTTTACCGGTCTTTTTACTTCGCTGATCGCCGGTTTGCTGGCACCGCGCGGTTTGGAATTTACGATTTATTCGACGATTGCTTCCGCCGTGGCGGTTTACGGAATCGGTCGTTATCGTAACCGGCAAACGGTAACAATCGCCGGCGTGCTCGTCGGTTTGTCGAGCGCGGTGGCGGCGATGGCGTTGATCGCTTACACGCAGCAGCCGTTTATTCTCAATACCGTAATGCTCGCCGTCGCCTGCGGACTCGGCAGCGGAATTGTCACGGCGGCAGTAACGGCGGTTTTTCTGCCGATTTGCGAAAACTTCTTCGGGATTTTGACTGATGTCAAACTGCTCGAATTATCAAACGCGGATTTGCCGATTCTCGGTCAGCTGGCGCTGCGCGCGCCGGGAACCAATCAGCATTCGCACGCTGTCGGACAGCTTGCTGAAGATGCATGCCGCGTGATTGACGGAAACGGTTTATTGGCGCGCATCGGCGCGCTTTATCACGACATCGGTAAAACCGCCGCGCCCGAACATTTCGTTGAAAATCAGCACGGCAAAAATCCGCACGACCGTCTGCGTCCGGCACAAAGCGCGAAAATCATCATCAGTCACGTGACTTACGGCGTCAAACTCGGGCGCGAAATGGGTTTGCCGCCGCGCATTATTGACTTTATCTCGCAGCATCACGGAACCAGAACGCTGCACTATTTTCTCAAGAAAGCGCAGGCGGACACCCGGCAGGAAGTGGAAATTGACGAAAATGATTTTCGCTATCCCGGACCGAAACCGCAATTTAAGGAAGCGGCGATTATGATGATCGCCGACAGCTGCGAAGCGGCGGCGCGGTCGCTTGAAGAACCGAATCCGGAAAACATTCGGTTTATTGTGACGAAAATAATTGACGCGATTGTCGTTGACGATCAGCTCGATGAATGCGATTTGACGTTGAGAGAATTAACGCAAATTCGCGAATCAATGATTAAATCGCTTGTGGCAATCTATCATTCGCGCGTTGATTATCCGGGCTACACTCCGCCGTCATCAGCTTCGATTGAAATCGAGAAAGAATTATTGGACGTTGAAGGAATCGGCATTCACTACACATCTCCGAGCGATATTCCAATCAGCAAAGGCGGGGAAGTTGAAGACGAAGCCGTCGTTCGTTCGCAAACATCTTTTTAGATTTTGTCTGTAATATTGAGATTCCGCCTGCGAAAATCAAAAAAATCAAAAAAGGATAACGACAACGAAATTTTCGTTGGTTGTCGTCAACCCTTTTTTAGCTGATCTTTCAATACAAGAAAATCAGATTAGGTCTTTCAGTTTTTCGTATGTTGTTTTGAGAGATTCGGGGATGGTTCTGGTTTCGCCGATGGCGGTCATAAAATTTGCGTCGCCGACCCAGCGCGGCAGGAAATGCAGATGAAAATGTTCGGCGACTCCGGCTCCGGCGGCTTTGCCGAAATTCATTCCGAGATTGAAACCGTGCGGTTGATACGCGTTGCGCAAAGCTGTTTGACAGCGTTTGGCTAAATCCATCATTTCGTCCGTTACGCGTTTTTCCGCGGCATCTAAATCGGCAATATGGGCGTACGGAACGATCATCAAATGACCGGAAATATACGGATAAATATTTAAGATGACAAAATTATGCTCGGCACGATGAAGAATAAATTTTTCTTCATCGGACGCCGAGCCTTTTAATATGTCGCAAAATACGCAGCCGCTCAAATTTGACGCCGGTTTTTGCTCACCGCTTTTGATGTAATCGTATCGCCAAGGACTCCACAATACATCCACTTTGATAAATCCTTTTACGCTTGCTAATCCTGATTGATAACTTCCTTTAACTCTTTACCCGGTTTGAAATAGGCAACTCGTTTAGCAGGAATACTTACCGACGCTCCGGTTTTCGGATTGCGACCTTTGCGGGCGTTTCGCTGACGAACGCGAAAACTGCCGAAACCGCGCAGTTCGATTTTTTCGCCTTTGTTCAAAGAACCGATAATACTGTCGAAAATAATTTCAACCAGCTGTTCGGCATCTTTTTTCGTCATATCAGCTTCTTTCGCAACTCTTTCCACTAAATCTGCTTTTGTCATTTTTGATATTTTACCTCACAAACTTGCTTAAGCTGATTTTTCCTCAGTTTCCGCTGAAACCGCATCGTTCTCCGTCGTTTCGGTTGCGTTTTCCGTCTCCGCACTAACTGTTTCGCTTGATTCTTCTGAAGTTGCTGATGATTCAGCATTGGCAGTTTCATCGCTGCTGTTGCTATCGCTGTTCGATTCGTTTGCTGCCGTTGCGTCTGATTCAGTTGAATCTTCGGCAACAGCGGCGGAATCGTTCTGCGAATTCTCAGTTGAATCTGCATTGTTTGTTTCGGCTGATTCACTCGAAGCGTTTTCGTCGGTTTCAGAAACCGCTTCGTCAGCGGTTTCCTCTTTGCTTTCTTCAGGTGCAGGTGCTCGCCCGAATTTTAAGTTTGCTAACTCACCCAACGACGCCATTCCGCCTTTTGCTTCGGTTGAATACATTTTCGTATCAACAATCGGTTCGTCTTCTTTTCCGACCGCTCGTGC
>SXVE01000086.1 GCA_005790265.1 Acidobacteriota bacterium
GCGGTCCATATTTGGGCGCTCGAGTCCGACGCGGTTGTTGAAAAAATCGTTTGCCGAGCCGAAAGTTCGGCGCGGAAGAAAAAATGCCGCGCCGCGAAATTCATTCGAGCCGCTTTTTGTCAGCAGCGAGATTTGCGCGCCCGAAGAACGACCTTGATCGGCGTTCGCATTCGTCGTTGTTACGCGAAATTCGTTGACTGATTCCGCTGTAATTCTCAAAACAGAGTAAAGTGCCTGCCCGGTTTGCTGATCGTTGACATCAATGCCGTCAAGCGTGATATTAGCCTGATCGCTACGTCCGCCGTTAACTTCTCCGCTGGCGGTAACGCCCGGCTGCAAAGTCAGCAAGCCCGTAATATTTCTTGAATCAGTCGGCAACTGCTGAATTTGCACGGGCTGAAAGTTGTTGCCGATGCTGGCATCCTGCGTATTGACGATTGAATCAATCGTGTCACTCGTCACCGTCACGATTTCCGAGACGTTTCCGATTTCAAGGGCTAAATTAATTTCGACCGTAATCGAAATCGGTGCTTGCACTTCGGAGCGAACGAGTTTTTTAAAACCGGGTTTTTCAACTTCAATATTATAGACGCCAGGCGGCAGCGCCGGAAATCTATACGTTCCGTTTTCAGCCGTTTGAGCGGTGCGCGTAAATCCTTTTTCCTGGTTTGTTAAAGTAACCGACGCGCCGGCGATCATGGCGCCTGAGCGTCGGCGACGGTGCCGGTAATTTCGGACACGTCGGTTTGAGCAAAAGTATTTCCTCCAAATGCGATTGACAATAAAACCGTCAGCAAGGCAGGCAATATCTTTGATTGGTGAAAGCTGAATTTCATTTGATCCTCCTGTTTGAACTTTTAGTGTTTCTTGAAATAAACGCTTCGTGGATAGGTCAAAAAAAATTTATGTACTTTATATTCCAATTATTAGGCATCGCCGTCAACAACTGTAACTTTTGATATTTCTTCATTTAGAAGCAACAATCTGACTTTTGAAGTTTAACGCGGCGAACAAATATTCATTTTTTTCAATAAAATTGCCGTTTATAAATTATTTATGAGCCGATAAGCGGAGAGCGGCGGCGATGGCTTTGACCGCTGCTGCGCCTGAGCCGACGGCAGTACTGACGGTCGGCGCGAGCGGGTTGACGACATCGCCGGCGGCGTAGATTTTTGTTTGCGAAGTTTCGCCGCTGCCGTTAATTTTTATGTAGCCGTTGTCGTCTAAAGCAAGTTTTCCGTGTAAAAATTCGGTGTTCGGCGCGACGCCAATACGAATCAGCACGGCGTCGGCGTTGAGCGTTAACGCTTCGTTGGTTCTGCGATTTTTCAATTCGACTTTTTCGACTTTCTGATCGCCGCTGATGCGTTCGACGACGGTTTCGGTGAGCGGTTCGATTTTCGGATGACCGGCGATTTTATCACTGAATTCTTCTCTGCCGCGAAATTCAGCGCGGCGGTGCGCGATGTAAACTTTTTTCGCTTCGTCAGCGAGAATCAGCGCGTTTTCGAGCGCCGCGTCGCCGCCGCCGACAACCAGAACCGTTTTATTTTTAACGGCGGCAGCGTCTTTTTTTCCCGATTCGATAATTCCTCTGCCGCGAAAATAATCTTCGCCTTCGATGCCGAGGCTGCGCCGCCGCACGCCGGTCGCGACGATCATCGCCCGCGCCGCAAAACGCGCGCCGTCGCTGGTTTCCGCGGTGATTTTTTCGACGTTGACGGCAATTACTTCCGTTGTCAGGCGTTTGATAAATCGCCGATTATCGGTTTGGCGCAGAAAAATATCACGCAGCTCGCGCCCGTCGCGCGCCGCCGTTCCGAGATGATTTTCAATCGGATTATAGACGCGCAGAAGCTGTCCGCCGAGTTCGGATTCTTTTTCCAAAAGCAGACACGAAAGTTTTAAATCGTCGCACCAGAGCGCGGCGGAAAGTCCGGCTGCGCCGCCGCCGAGCACGATAACATCGAATTTTTCTCCGTCTTCATTCATATTTTTTGTTTTTTTTGCGAACATCCGGCAACTATCAATCGGAAAAATTCCGCGTCTTTTTTCGTTTGCGCATCACGTTCGGCGGGACAGTTTCAAAGACAAGTTTTTGTCAACGGAATGCTGTCAATTTTTGTCACAATCAAAGTTCCGGCGCGGAAATTCTCGCTGATTAAACCCGAATTTTAAGCCGTATCTGCTAAAAAAAATACACTTAGCTGACGCGCGCCGGAAAACTTTAAAATGGCATCAATCTTGCTGTCTCATCTCAGTCGGATTCAGGCGATTGCTCCAATTGCCGTTTTTTTCATTTCAACTTTATCAAAATTATACCGTCTTTATACCCAAAATTTTATGAGATTAGAGTTTGAGCAAAATTTACCGATGCTCCCGCTTGCCGAACACGAATCGCCCGCAAAAATTTCGGCGGACACGCATCCCGCCGTTCAAGCGATGCTGTCAAACGCCATCGAATCGGCGCAGGAAGGCGACCGCATCGAAGCGCGCCGCAAGTTGTTGCGCATCACCGAAATCGAACCGCTCAATGAAACCGCGTGGCTGTGGCTCGCTTCAATCAGCGAATACCCGGAAGAGTTGTTGATTTTTCTCAACAACGTTCTCGACATTAACCCCGAAAACGAACGCGCCCGCGAGTGGCGACAAACGACGCAAACGCTGCTTTCAAAAACGTTTGTCGAACGCGGCGTAAATGCCGCCGACACGGCTCAGATGAATTTCGCCAAACAGTGTTTTTTCCAAGCCGTCGCGCACGATGCGAATAATGAAACGGCGTGGCTGCGGCTCGCCGCCGCTTCTGATACCAACGAAGAAAAATGCAGTCATCTCGAAAAAGTTATGAACATCAATCCCAACAACGAAATCGCACAATCGGCTTTGCGAGAAGCGCGCGGCGAAATGACGCACGATTTGCTGCGCAAAGCGAATTCATCGGCTTTTGCCGGAGATTTTACGATGGCGAAAACGGCAATCGAAGAAGTTTTGCAAAAATCGCCGGAATCGGAAAACGCGTGGCTTTTAAAGTCTTATTTGACGGAAAATTTCAGCGATAAAATGCTGTGTTTTGAGAAGATTCTTGAAATAAATCCGCGCAATGAAACGGCGCACGGCAATTTGAACGCGCTGCGAATGATGCGCAAATCCGCCGCTTTAGCGGAAAATTCCGCGCTTTTCGCCGTTCAGCAAACCGAAGCGAAAACAGTCGAAACCGAACGTTTTGATGAACCGGCGAAAACCGATTCGCCGACGCAGGAACTCGAATTTCCAAACGCGATGTTTGCCGAAAATCATTCGGCGGACAATCACAGCAAACCGGAAACAACCGCGGAAACCGTATCGGCGTTTGCCGAAAACTCGTTTGCCCGAAACTCGCTCGCTGATGAACCGGAAACGCTTTTTGCCGAAAACGACGCGCACGCAACTTCGGAAAACGTCCGCGCTTTTTTCAACGATGATTCGTTTATGGAAAATCCGGCGGAAGTTTATCAAGCGGCTGATGAAATTAACGAAGAACCGGCAAAAGAGTTTCAGCCGGAAGTCGCCGATTTTCCCGAAGAAAAAGCGTTCGTTTCTTTTGCCGAACAAAAAGAAATGCTCGAAATGGATTTCGGTTCTGACGATCACGAAACGAATTTCGCGGCGAACGACGAAAATTTTGAATTGGTTGTCGAACAAACCGATTCGTTTCCGCCGAGCGAATTTCAAAACGACTTTTATTTTTCGCCGATTGAAACCGAAAGCGTTGAGCAAACAACAGTTTACGCCGCACAGGACGAAACAGAAAACCAGTCGCCAGCCGATTATTTTGCGGCGGCAAGTGATTTGGCGGCAAACGATTCAACGAATGAATTTTCTGATCGTGACGAACAATCTTCCGCTGTTTTTGCATCGCCGGAAAATTCATTTTTGCCCGATGTGACGATGCCGACCGAAAACGAAGAAGTTTTCGCCGCCAGTGCATTCGGACACGCGGAAAACGCCGCTCCGGACAATGATTTTGAGCGGTATTTAGCCGAACGAAACAAAGAAGCGCAAGAAAATTCAACGGATTTCGCCGCTGAATCGGCGGCAAACGTCGAAAGCGCGGTTGACGACCGCGAAGAAACCGCGCCGGCGGAACAATACGCCGCAGTAAGCGCGCCGGAAAATTATTCGGCGGCGATGAAATCAACAGATGACGATTTTGCGGCGGAATCAAACAACGCTTTTTCGTGTCCTTTCTGCGATGCGGAAAACGACGCGCAGAGTTTTTCGTGCGCATCGTGCGCGGCGATTTTGTCGCTGTCGGATTTGGAAATGCTGCTCGGCAATCAAAACCCCGACCGCGAAACGATTGCGCGCACCGTTAACCGAATGGAAGATGAAAACAACGCGCAGGCGTTTGGCGAGTACGAATTGATGTTTCTCGGCATCGGTCATTTGAATCTCAAAAATCTGCGCAGAGGATTTTCTTATCTTCAGCAGGCGTCGCAAATTAATCCGAACAATGTGCTGCTGAGTTCGCAGGTCAACGCGCTTGCAATTCGGCTCGAAGAAATCGAACGAAAAGAAGAAATGAGCGACGGAAATTCGCCGAGCCGCACGATTCTCGTCGTTGACGACAGCCCGACGGTGCGCAAACTGATTACGGGCAAACTGGAAAAATCCGGTCACGAAGTCGTCTGCGCCGTTGACGGAATGGACGCGCTCGCCAAACTCGAACAAATCGTGCCCGATTTAATTTTGCTCGACATCACGATGCCGCGAATGGACGGTTATCAAGTGTGCAAAATGATTCGCAACAACGCCGCGCTCAAAGATATTCCGGTCGTGATGATTTCTGGCAAAGACGGATTTTTCGACAAAGTGCGCGGACGAATGGCGGGAACGACCGGCTATATTACGAAACCGTTCGGACCGGAAACGCTGATGAAAGCGCTTGACGCTTATATCAAAAACGACGTTGCCGCGCCCGTTATGGTTGAGGCTTAAAAATGCTTAAAAAATGAACAAATTGATTTTCGCGGAACCAATCGGAGAAAATTTCTCTCCGATTGGTTCTGCCGCTTCACAAAGTAATTCTGCATTCTCGCCGACGGGAAGCGCCGAAAAATTCGTCGTCTTTTTTTTGAGCGGGCGACTCTACGGCGTGGCGACCGAAAAAATAGCCGAAGTTTCGCCGCCGCTGCCCGTCGCCGTCGTTCCGCACGCGCCCGAATGGCTGCTCGGCATCGCCAATCTGCGCGGCGAAATGATGACGGTGATTAATGCGGCGAAAATTCTCGGCGGTAAAACCGAAACGAGCCGCGACAAAATGAAATTCGTCGTTTTGCAAACGAAGAAATACGACACGATCATCGCTTTTCCGATTGACCGTTTGAGCGAAATTACGACTTTGAGCGGAAAACCTGCCGCCGCTTCCGCCGATTTGCCTTTCGTTTTCGGCAAACTCGAATATCAATCGAATGAAATTCGTTTGATTGATGTCGAACGAATGCTTTCTTCGATTGCTCCCGAATAAATTCTTTGTTTTAACAGTTTCGCCACGGAGAAAATTATGGCTCGACGTTCCGCCAATTCGCTGCTCAATTCGCTCAAAGGTAAAATCTGGCTGGCGACCAGCGCGCTGGCTTTTTTCATTTGCACGTTCGGTTTGATCGCTTATCTGCTCGCCACTTTTTTTATCAGCGAAACATTCTACGCCGTTTTTATTCCGTTTTTGCTTTTGTCGTTTACCGTGATGGTGTTCGGCTGGTGGCTTTCCAACGAAGTCGTCAGCCCGATTGAAAAAGTTTCGCTGCTCGCCAAAAGTTTAGAGCGCAGCTCGCTCGTCAGTTTGCCGAAAACGACCGGTTCGACCGAAACCGACGAACTGCTCGAAACGCTGCACCGCAACAGCCAGCAAATGCAGACGATTGTCGGCTTGATGGAAACGGTCGCCGCTGGAAATCTCGATGTCGCGCTGACGCCTTTGCAAAATTCCGACCGTTTGAGCAGTTCTTTTCAAAAATTGCTCGCCAAAGTTTCCGATTCGATTCACGCGAAGCAGAATTTGGAAAAAATGGAAAACGCCGTCGAGCAAATCAGTGAACAAATCAGCGGCGTTCGGCGAAAAAATCTCGATGCAAAAGTGTCGCTCGATTTTCCGCCGACTAAAGAAATAGTCGACACGCTCAATTTTTTAATTGACAATCTCGGCGCGCTCGTCGGCGAAACCCGGCAAAAATCAAAACAAGCGCGGCAATCGGCGCTCGAAACGCAGAAAACAATTCGCCGCGTGATCGCCGAAGACGAAAATAAAATCGTCGAATACGGACAGGCGGCGCAGAAACTGCAGCAAATTCCGGCGAGCGTGCAGAAAATTTCCGAGCAGCTTTCGGCTTCGACCGAATCCGCCGTTTATTCGATTGAAAAAGCCGGAAAAGGAAAACAGGCGGCGCAATCGAGTTTGGAAGCGATCAGCAGTTTGCGGCGTCAATTGCAGGAAACGTCGAAAAAAATCAACCGGCTCGGCGAATGTTCGCAGGAAATCACGAAAGTCGCCAAAGCGATTGACGATCTGGCGCAGCGGACAAATTTGATTTCGCTCAACGCTTCGATTCAGGCGGCGGACAACACAGACAAAAGTTACGGCTTTTCCGTGCTCGCCGAAGAAGTCGAGCGGCTTTCGGCGCGCGCGGAAAACACGAACAAAGAAATTTCCTCGCTCAATAAATCAATCGCGGCGGAAATCGGCGAAGTCGAAAATTCCCTGCGCACGACGGCGCGCGAAGCGGTCAATATTTCTCAATTTACTATCGAAACCGGAAATTCGCTTGGCGAACTGGAAAAATACGTCGGTCAATTTATCAATTTGCAGACGAAATTGACCGCTTATTCCGCCGAACAATCCGTTGAGGCGGAAAAATCGTACCGCGTTTTCATCGAATCAATCGGCACTGCCGGGAAAACAATCGAGATTTTGAAGCAGTCGGAAAGCGGCATCACCGAAGTTGAAAAACTTTTGGACGTTTTGCAGGCGGCGACCGAAGATTTCGTCAGCGCGCCGGCGCCGGAAATCTCCGTCGCCGAATTGACGCCGATTGCGTCGAAAAATTACGCCGAATTCGCCGAAGAATATAAATTGGGCGTCGCCGTCGAGATTTAACGAAACTTTTAGAGGAGAAAGAACACAAAAAAGCGATGCCGGACAATCCGATCTGGAATTTAATAACCAAACTTTTTTCGCTGCTGGCGGTGATTTTTCTCGTGCTCGGCGCGGCGCTCGTCGGCGCGGCGTATTTTAACTGGACGAGCAATCGCGCCGCCGGAGTTTTGACCGTATTTTTCGCCGCCGTTCTGGGAATTTTCTCGCTGCTGGCGACGAATTTTTCCAATATCAAACTGCGCCGCGAAATCAAAGAAGCCGCCGACGTCGCGCATCATCTTTCGCTCGGCGAATCGTTTGAAGAAGAAACTTTCAGCGAGTTGTTCGATTCGCTGAAAAACATTTCGCTTTATCAGCAGGAAAAAACCGCGATAGCCAAACGGATCGCGACCGGCGATTTGTCAAAAAACGTCGTGATGCGTTCGGACGATGATCGTTTCGGGCACGCTTTGCAGGAAATGATTAACAAACTGCGGCTCGTCGTGCAGACACAGGATGAACGCGACCGTTTGGAAAAATCCATCCGCAAGCTGCTGTCGGAAGTGTCCGAAGTCGCCGCCGGAGATTTGACCGTTCAAGCGGAAGTTTCGCCGGAAATGACCGGCGCGATTGCCGACGCTTTTAACCGCATGACGCGCGAATTGCGCTCGCTGATCAAACAGGTCAAAGACGTTACTTTTCAAGTCGGCACTTCCGCCAACGCGATTAACGATACGACCGGACAGCTCGCCGCCGGCAGCGAAGCGCAGGCTTCGCAAATCGCGCGCACGACTTCGGCGATTGCCAGTATGACCGCGCAAATTCAGGAAGTTTCCGAAACCGCGTCGCTGTCGGCGCAGGTTGCGGGCGATTCGCTCGGCAACGCGCAGTACGGAACGAAAGCCGTGCAGGACAACATCGGCGCGATGAATTCGATTCGCAAACAAGTGCAGGAAACCGCCAAACGAATTAAAAAACTCGGCGAACGCTCGCAGGAAATCTCGCAAATCGTCGGATTGCTCGATGATTTGTCCGACCGCACGAGTCTGCTCGCGCTCAATGCTTCTTTGCAGGCTTCGGCGGCGGGCGAATCGGGCATCGGTTTCGCCGTCGTCGCCGATGAAGTCGAACGGCTCGCCGAGCGTTCCAATCGTTTGACGCAGCAAATCGCAATGCTCGCGCAGACGATTCAGAGCGAAACGAAAGACGTTGTCGCTTCAATGGAAGAAACGATTCACGAAGTCGTCGTCGGTTCGACGCTCGCCGACAAAGCGGGACAAGCGCTAATCGAAATCGAACGAGTTTCCGAACGGCTCGCCGAACTTTTGCAGTCCATTTCCGAATCAGCCAAACAGCAGGCGAAAAGCTCGGAAGACATTTCGAGCGCGATGGAAAATATTTCAAAAGTCACGCAGCTCGTCCAGACCGGAACGAAACAAGCGGCTGATTCGGTGAAAAAACTCGTCGAACTTTCCGCCGAGCTGCGCGGCTCGGTCGCGCCTTTCAAATTGCCGGATGATCGCGCGCTTCAACGTCCGCTGGCGACGCCGGAAGCGAGTTTGTTTTTGAACTAAAACGGCGCGTTTTTAGATAAAATCACCGGTTCAAATCCATTTTTTATTTTTCCGCGATTCGTCGTCCGAA
>SXVE01000087.1 GCA_005790265.1 Acidobacteriota bacterium
CTTTTTCGCCGCCAGATTCGTTTTTTAGCTTGTCGGTTTTCGATGTGAAAAGGCGATGTTCGCCGAGGATTGTTTGAAATTCGGGAAGTTCGTTGTTCGGCGAATCAATTCTTCGGGCTTCGATTAAATTGTTGCGTCCGGTAATGCGCGCGACGGCGACGCAGCTCGGTTTTTGGTAGATTTCACGCGGCGTGCCGATTTGTTTGACTTCGCCTTCGTGCAGCACGACGATTCGCTCGCACAACTTTAAAACTTCGTCAAAATCATTGCTGGCGACGACGACAATCAGATGTTTTTCGTCAACCGTGCGGTGCAGTTTACCGTAATTTTCGTGCCGCAACAGCCGATCCATATAACAAAAAGAATCGTCGAGAAGCAGCACGCTGTCGGCGTTTTGCAGCGCTTCTTCGAGCGCCAAAACCTGACCTTCGCCGTCCGCTAGCGGCGATTGATTTTCCGTATTAAAAAGAGATTTCCAGAAAGATTCGTTGGTTAAATTCGGAAAGTGGAAATTTCGCTCGTCGCACGAGAGCGCCGTAATGTCTTTAGTGCCGACGTGAATCGTTCCGCCGTCGCAATTTTCCGCGCCGGAGAGAAGCCGAATCAGTGTTGATTTTCCGGCGCCCGTCGCACCGAAAATGCCGAATACCTCGCCTTTCTCAACTTCAAAACTGACGTTGCGCAAAACCCATTTATCGTCGTACTTTTTGCAAAGATTCGTTACCTTGAGCGACATATTTTGTTGAAATTTGAAACTTTTGCGTGATTTGATCGTGCAAACAAAAGTATGCTGTTGTCATCAGATTAAAGCAAGTATAAACTTTAACGTTTATGACACAGAAAAAAACAACTATCAAGCGTAAATTACTCGAAACCGGCGGCTGGCATCTCGTGAAACGAGTCGGAAAATCCGTTCCGTATGTCGGCACCGCCATTGCTATCGGATTGGTCGGTCAAAGCATTCGGCGCAAAGGTTTAGTCAAAGGCGTCGTTAACTCGGGACTTGATGCGATTCCTTTTGTCGGACTGGCAAAAAATGCGGTCGAATTTTTTACCGGCGATCTGATACCAGATAAAGACCCAAATGGAAAACAATAAAATGAATTTCAAACAAAAAAAGGAGTTATTGACGCAGGCTTTGCTTCTGTCAATGCTGCTTTTCGGCGGCATTTTTACGATTGATACGGCGGCGCAGCAGGGAACGCGCCGCGCGCCGACGAAAAAAAATCCGGTTCAGCGAACGACGCCAATCGTGCAGAGCGAGCCGCTGATCATCAGTCGCGCCGACGAATTTCCCGATGAAAATCGCATTCTCGTTCAGCCGCAGCAAACCGCCGCGCCGGTTGAAACGAAAGAAGAAACTAGCGAAAAAGCGAACCCGAACGAGAATTTAATCAATGAATTGAGCGCGCGGATTAAAACTCTCGAATCATCGCAGAAAAACGATTACGACGAAAAGCAAAAGCGTCTGCTGCTCAATCTCGATATTTTGACGCGCGCCGAACAGCGTTCGGAAACGCTGCGCCGACAGCTTTTCGAGCTGATCGAAAAAGAAAATCAGATAAACGTCAAACTCGACCAGATCGCCAATGATTCGCGTGCGGAAGTGATTGATCGTTCGGTCGCTTTTGCCGGAACTTTGCGTCCCGAAGATTTGCGCGACGCCCGCCGCAAAAGTTTAGACTCGGAAAAGAAAAATCTCCAAAGTTTGCTGACGGAAATTCAAAATACCAAATCCGCGCTGGAACTTAATGTGCAGAAATCAGACGTGTTGGTTGAAAAATTGCGCACCAAACTCGAAAAAGAAATTGATGACGCGCTTGTCGAAGAACCGAAACAGTAAAAATTTTTCCAACAACTTAAATTGAAAAAATAAAGCGGCGAACTATTCAGATAGTTCGCCGCTTTATTTTTCGGTAAGTTAAACGTTTATTGATCTCCCATCGGCGAATCAACTTCGATGTTGTTGACGCGAAATGTCGTGGAAGTCGCGCTCTGCAAATCGGAAATCGCTTTGTTGTAGTCGGTCTCGGCGCGGATTTCTGAGTTTCTCGCGTTGGTCAGAGTGTTTTCGCGCTGAAAAAGCAAAAAGGTTGTTGAGCGTCCGACGTCAAACAATTTTCGTTCGCCTTCAAGCTGAATTTCCGCATTTTCGCGAGCGCGGCGCGCGGTTAAAACTCGCTGGCGCGCGGTTTCGACGGCTTGAACAGCGTTACGCACTTGCGCCACAATCGTCTGTTCCTGTTGCCGCGTCTGCGCGCTGATTTGTTCTTCCTGAATGCGCGCGCCTGCTAAATTCGCTTTCGCCGTTTGATTTCTGAACGGAAACGAGATCGTCACGCCAACTGAAAAATTCGGCGCGTCGCCGCGAAAAATATTCAACAGCGAGCGATTAAATCCGCCGAAAAGATAATTTGATTGCGCCGGAATCACATCAACTTGATTTAAATTAATTAATGGAATGTTAGTGTTTGAAGGCAATGTAGAAATTATTGAATTAATTCTTTGTCCGAAAAGAAGCTCGTTTCCAGTATAGCGCGGAACAGCAATCGCTTCGTTTACTAAGCCGCGCGCTAAACCGTTTAACGAAAAAGTCGAGTTAAAATCAATCTGCGGTTTCGTTTGATTTCTGAAAAAACTGATGTCAATGTCGTTAATTTCTTTTTGCAGTTTCAGGCGGCGCAGTTCCGGGCGATTTTCCGTCGCGTCTTTCAGCGCGTCTTCAAGATTGAGCGGATCGCTGCTGAAAACCGGTGCGTCGGTCGGCACATAAGACTGCGACCATTGCGCGGCGTCCGGATTACGCAAAAGCAGTGTTTTCAAAGTATTTTCCGTTAAGGAAACTTGCTGCGTTGAAAGCAGAACATCGCCTTCGCGATTCGCCAGTTCGGTCGCAACTTCGGCGCGCGCGAGCGGCGCGGCGGCTCCGGCTTCGATGCGCACTTCAACCTGGCGCAGATTTTCGCGCGCCAAATTTAAATTAGCCGTGCGATTTTGCTGATCGCGCAGAGCGAAAACCAAATCCCAGTAAGCGCGCTGCACCTGATTGATTATTTCAATCGTCTGGCGGCGAAAATCGGCGTCGGTCTGCTGCAATCTTTTGCGCTGAATGCGGATTTGGCGGCGATTATTATCAATTTTGAAATCGCGAAACAGCGGCTGCGTGTAAGCGATTCCGGTCGAGGTCGAATAAAACGCGCTGTTGCCCGTGCTGCTGAGAGCGCCGGACGAAACCTGCGCCTGCGCGAACGCGTTTTCCGTACGTGTATTGTCGAAAAATACGCGGTAATTGCCGCCGCCTTTGCTGATAAATTTTGAAAAATCCGAATTGACGCGAAAATCGCTTGTCGCCGTCGTGCCGGTCGTCGAGTTTCTGGTAAAAGTCGGCGAAAGATTAAAGACGCCGTCATAAATGCCGAGCAGCGAGCGTAATTGCGTTTCCTGAAAACGCACATCATCGCGGGCGATTTCAATTTGATTATTGTTTTCGAGCGCCGTGCGAATCGCGTCGTTGAGCGTGAGCGGAACCGTCTGATCCTGCTGTACGCCGATTCGGTTGAGAATCGGCGAAGCAATTAAACGATTGATTTTGCCGTTCGCGCTTTCTTCAACCGGCGGCGCCGAAACTTTTTCCGCCGCCACGGAAAGATCAATCGTCTCAATTGTATTTTTGGCGATCTGCGGTTTTTCTTCCGGAATTTGAGCGATGAGAACGGGCGCGGCGAAACCGAACGAAAAGGCGAAAAATGTTAAAACGGGCAAAAAATAGCGCAAAGATTTCATTATAAAAAATGCTCCGAGTTTTGAAAAAAGATTGTGTTAACGGGTAAAAACTCAAACCGTTTTACGTCGCTTTTTGCGTGATAGTTTCAACATTTTGAGAATTAGATTTTTCACCGCAGCGGCGGCAATTCTATTGATTTCAACCTTTGAACTTTGCCCGAAATTAAGATACATTCAATTTTTTAACGAGTAAATAACTGGTAAATATTACTGATAAATACAGAGGAGTTGGAAAATAAAAAAAATGGCAATTAAAGTAGGCATTAACGGTTTCGGACGCATCGGTCGCAACGTTTTGCGCACCGCGCTCGGCAACGCGGATATTGATTTTGTCGCGGTCAACGATTTAACCGACACGAAAACGCTGGCGCATCTTTTGAAATACGATTCGATTATGGGCAATCTCGAACAGGAGATTTCGGCGGACGGCGACACGATCAAAATCGGTTCGGACAGCTTTAAGGTTTTCAGCGAAAAAGACCCGGCGGCGATTGACTGGGAATCGGTCGGCGCGGAAATCGTCATCGAATCAACCGGACGTTTTACCAAAGCCGAAGACGCGCGCAAACATCTGCGCGGTTCGGTCAAAAAAGTCATTATTTCGGCTCCGGCAAAAGACGAAGACATCACGATTGTGCTCGGCGTCAACGAAGACAAATACGACGCGGCGAATCATCATATTATTTCCAACGCGAGCTGCACGACGAACTGTTTAGCGCCGGTCGCGAAAGTAATTCACGAAAAATTCGGCATTAAAAACGCGCTGATGAACACGATTCACAGCTACACCAACGATCAGCAATTGCTCGATTTGCCGCACAAAGATTTGCGCCGCGCGCGCGCTGCCGCGCTTTCGATGATTCCGACTTCGACCGGCGCGGCAAAAGCCGTCGCGCTCGTCATTCCCGAACTCAAAGGCAAATTCGACGGCATTTCCGTCCGCGTTCCGACGCCGAACGTTTCATTGGTTGACGTTGTGATGAATCTCGAAAAAGAGACGACGACCGAAGAAGTCAACACGGTTTTGAAAGAAGCGGCGAACAACGAATTAAAAGGAATTCTGCAATTTTCCGAAGAACCGCTCGTTTCGATTGATTTTCGCGGCAACCCGAATTCGTCAATCGTTGACGCCGAAAATACGAAAGTCATCGGCGGAACGTGCGTTAAAATCCTTTCGTGGTACGACAACGAATGGGGCTATTCGTGCCGCGTCCGCGATTTAGTCAAATTCATCGCCGAAAAAGGTTTGTAATTATTGGCGGAAAAGTTGTTTCGCAACGCTGATTGTTCGGTTAAGTTTATTAAAACAGCCGTTTTAATAAACTAATTTGAGGAGTGGAAACGAAGATTTTGCGGCGACGAAAACGCGCGATGTTGATAAAAATTTTATTAACATCGCGCGTTTTTTGTGATAAATTTTTAGATACCTCAAATTCGAGGAAAATCATCTCAGAGACGATTTTATTTTACTCAGAACTTTCCGCATATTTTTCCGCGATTTTTATGAAATACACGAAAATTTTTTCCTCGCTCGTTTTGCTTGTCTGCACGTTCGCTTTTAGCGCCAATCATTATTCACAAAAAAGGAAACCGGCGACGGCGCGAAAAACGATTACCGTCGTTTCGGGAAAACTGATTTCCGCACCGCCGCGCAGTTTGTCGCCGGAATTGCAAAGGCGTGTTGAAACGTTTAATTTCGCGTGGCAAATCATCAGTGATAATTATTTCGATCAAACATTCAGCGGGCTGGACTGGCATAAAATACAGCGCGAATATCAGCCGCGCGTGCTGAAAACGACGAGCGACGCGCAGTTGCACGACATTTTGCAGGAAATGATCGGTCGGCTCGACCGCTCGCATCTCGCGATTATTCCGCCGGAAGTTTACACGGCAATCGAAACGGCGAAAGCCGAAGCGAAGGCGAAACGGGAAAAGCAAAATACCGAAAAGGCTGATGAAGCCGAAGACGACGAAGAAGAAACTGACGGCGAAGATAAATTTGATTTTACCGATTATTCGGCGAAATACGGAATCGGCGTGGATTTGTATCTGATTGAAAATGAATTTGTCGTAACGCGCGTCGAAGCCGGTTCGTCGGCGGAAAAAGCGGGCATTAAAACCGGTTACGTAATCGAAAAAATCAATGACGTTTCGCTGGCGGAACTGCTCAAACAAATAGATCTTCACTTTTCAAAAATTCGCAATGTCAAAAAACATCTGTCCGCTGAAGTGGTCGGATATTTGCTCGACGGCAGCGAAGAAAGTTTCGTGGCTTTGTCGGTTTCACCGCAAATCGGGCAAACAAAGGAATTAAATGTTCGCCGCGAGCGTTTGAAAGGAGAAAGCGTTTCGCTCGGAGAAAATTATCCGGAACAATTTTTGAAATTTGAAGCGACCGCGCTGAACGAACAAATCGGTTACATCAAATTCAACGCGTTTGCGCTGCCGGTCATTGAAAAATTTTGTGCGGCGCTGACGACGCTCAAAGATAAACAAGCGATCATCATTGATTTGCGCGGCAATACCGGCGGAATTATCGGTTCGCTCATCGGTTTGGGCGGAATGCTGACGGAAACTTCGCTCGATCTGGGAACTTCGATTTACAAAATCGGCAGAGAAAATATGACCGCTTTGTCGAAAGCGAAAAATTATAAAGGCAAAGTAGTGTTTTTGGTTGACAGTCAAACGACGTCGGCGGCGGAAATTTTCGCGGCGGGATTGCAGGAAAACAATCGCGCATTAGTCGTCGGCGAAAAAACGGCGGGCGAAGCGCTGCCGTCCGTTTCGGTTTCGCTGCCGACCGGCGCGGTTTTGCTTTACCCGATTGCCAATTACCAAACGCGCGGCGGAAATTTTCTCGAAGGCAAAGGCGTCGAACCGAATTATACGGTCGCTTTAGACCGCAAATCGCTGCTCGACGGAAAAGACGCTCAGCTTGAAACGGCGGTAAAAATTATCAAAGAAAACACGGCGTTTCCGAAACCGCTGACGGCGATGTCGCAATTCGCCGAAAAAAAATTGCCGCCGCCGCCCGTGCCGAAACCGAGCGCGGCGATGAAAAGCAGACATTTAGCAACTGTCACGGTTCAAGCGCCGCCGCTCGCGCCATCGCCGCCGCCGATTTTTAAGAAAAGCGAAAAAGCGGTGCAGTTGATCGCTGAATTTGTTAACGCCATCGGCGGCGAA
>SXVE01000088.1 GCA_005790265.1 Acidobacteriota bacterium
CGCGTAAAGTTCGTTTGCCGAACCCTGCAAAAGTCCGTCTTTAGCGATGTCCGTCACAAAAGTCTGCGTCACGCCGCGCGCTGCGTATTCGCGCAAGAACGCGCTTATTTCGATTTCCGTCGCCGTTTGCCAGCCGTTAATCGCCAGTTTTTCGTTTTTCACGTCGGCGCCGAGCAAAATCTTTTCGCCGCCGAATTTGTCGAGCCACGCGAAAAACCGTTCGGGATTTTTCACCGCGACGCTGCCGATGCTCGCTATTGCCGCGCCCGCGCCGAAAACCGCGTTGATGTCTTCATCGGTTTTGATGCCGCCGCCGAAATCAATCGTCAAATTCGTATTGGCGGCAATCGCTTCCAAAACCTTTAAATTCGTCACTTTGCCGTTTTTCGCGCCGTCCAGATCAACGATGTGCAGCCGCCGCAAACCGGCGTTTTCAAATGCTTTCGCCGTTTCGAGCGGATTTTCGCTGTAAACCGTTTTCTGCGCGAAATCGCCCTGCGAAAGCCGCACGCATTTGCCGTCAATCAAATCTATCGCCGGAATTATTTCAATCATAATTTTTTCGCCACGAATTACACGAATAAAACAAATAAGAAAATAAGAAATTAAATGACATTTCTTCATTCGTGTTATTCGTGTAATTCGTGGCTATATATTCAAAAAATTCTCCAAAATTCGCTCGCCGACCGCGCCCGATTTTTCCGCGTGAAATTGCACGGCGTAAAAATTCTGATGAACAACCGCCGCGCTGAATTTCACCGCATAATCGCAAGTCGCAATCGTTTCCGCGCCCGATTCAACATAAAAACTGTGGACGAAATAAACGTACGCGTTTTCCTCAACGCCCGCAAAAAGCGGCGCTTTCAAATCGAAAACGTTGTTCCAGCCCATTTGCGGAATTTTCAAATTCTCGCTCGCAAACTTGCGCACGCGATACGGCAAAATTCCGAGACATTGCGTTTCGTTTTCTTCGGAAGATTCGCACAAAAGCTGCATTCCGAGACAAACGCCCAAAACCGGCTGCGTTAAATTGGCGATAACCGAATCGAGATTTCTGGCGCGCAGATAATTCATCGCCGTTGACGCTTCGCCGACGCCGGGGAAAATTACGCGATCCGCCGAACGCAAAATTTCCGCGTCGTCGGAAATAATCGGCTCGACGTTCAAACGATGCAATGCATTTTTTACCGATTCGACGTTTCCGGCGTTATATTTGACGATGGCAACTTTCATACGAAAATAATTGATAGTTGGTAATGGAAAATTGATAATTTAGGTTCTGAATTATCAATTTTCCATTGCTTACAAACTTCCTTTCGTGCTTGGCAGCGCGTCGCTCGCTGCGTCGCGTTTGACCGCCATTTTTATCGCTTTGGCAAACGCTTTGAAAATCGCTTCGATTTTGTGATGTTCGTTCGCGCCTTCCGCTTTGATATTCAAATTGCACTGCGCTTTGTCGGTAAACGATTTGAAAAAGTGAAAAAACATTTCGGTCGGCATTTTTCCGACCGTTTCGCGCTTGAATTCCGCTTCCCAAACGCACCAGTTGCGCCCGCCGAAATCAATCGCCGCCTGCGCCAGACAATCGTCCATCGGCAGACAAAAACCGTAGCGTTCCATTCCGCGTTTGTCCTTTAAGGCAAGCGCAAACGCTTCGCCGAGCGTGATCGCGACATCTTCAATCGTGTGATGTTCGTCAATGTGCAAATCGCCGTTCGCCGCAATTTTCAAATCAATGTTGCCGTGCCGCGAAAGCTGTTCGAGCATATGATCGAAAAACGAAATTCCCGTTTCAATCTCTGATTTTCCGCTGCCGTCCAAATTCAGTTCGACCGCGATTTCCGTTTCTTTCGTCGTTCGTTTGTGCGCAACTTTGCGCGGCGGCAATCGCAAAAATTCGTAAATTGTGCGCCAGTTTTCCGCGATGAAAACATTTTCCGTTTCGGGCAAATCGAAATTCGCATTTTTAATAAAAATCGCTTTTGCACCGAGATTTTTCGCCAGTTCAACATCCGTTTCGCGGTCGCCGATGACGAACGAATTTTCGAGATCATATTCACCGGAAAAATATTCGGTCAGCATTCCGGTTTGCGGTTTGCGCGTCGGCAAATTTTCGTGCGCAAACGAGCGGTCAATATGAATCTTCGCAAAGTTAATTCCTTCGTTCGCTAAGGTTTGCACGATAAAATTCTGCACCGGGAAGAATGTTTCTTCGGGAAAATTCTCGGTTCCCAAACCGTCCTGATTGGAAACCATCACGAGTTCGTAATCGGTTTCGCGAGCAATTTTTCCGAGAAATGTGATCACCTCAGGCAGAAATTTCAGCTTCGCAAAACTGTCAATCTGAAAATCCTCCGGTTCGAGAATCAAAGTTCCGTCGCGGTCAATAAATAAAACTTTTTTCATAAAATTTTTTCGGAATAGAACGCGGACGAACGCGGATTGAAAGGATCGGCGCGGATTTTTGTTTGATAAAATCTTATCCGCGAAAATCCGCTCAATCCGTGTTCATCCGCGTCCCATTTTCTCCAATGCTTCCAACAAACTTTCGTTTTCCTCCGGCGTTCCAACCGTGATGCGCAGACAACCGGCGCAAAGCTCGACGTTATTGCGATTGCGGACGACGATTTTTTCGTCGAGCAAAAATTGGTAAATCGCATTCGCGTCAGCGGTTTTGATTAAAACAAAATTCGCGTCGGTCGGATAAATTTTTTCGACAAACGAAAATTCGCGCAGATTTTCGATTAATTTTTCGCGCTCGGCAACGATTTCCGCAATTACTTTTTCGACCTGTGTTTTATTTTCAAACGCGTTCAAAATCGCTTCCTGCGCGATTTGCGAAACGTTGTACGGCGGCTTCACTTTATTAAAAAGTCGAATTATTTCTTCGTTTGCGAACGCCAAGCCGACGCGCAAACCGGCTAAACCCCACGCTTTTGAAAAAGTTTGCAGCACGACGAGATTCGGAAAATTTTCGATTTCGCCGATCAAAGATTTTTCGTTTGAAAAATGAATGTAAGCTTCATCAACAACGACAATTCCGCCGAAATTGTCGGCTAAATTTAAGATTTCCTCGCGCGCAAACGAATTTCCCGTCGGGTTATTCGGCGAGCAAACGAACAGCAATTTGGTTTTTTCATCAATCGCCGCTTTGATGGCGGACGAATCGAGCTGAAAATCCGTCGTTAAATTCGCTTTGACAATCGAAACGTCGTTGATTTCCGCCGAAACTTCGTACATTCCGTAAGTCGGCGGGCAAATTAAAACATTGTCCGCGCGCGGCTCGCAAAAAATGCGAAACAACAAATCAATCGCTTCGTCCGAACCGTTTCCGACGAAAATCCGCGCCGCTTCGATGCTTTTTTCAGCGGCGATTTTCGCCTTAATTTCCGATTGCAGCGGATCGGGATAACGATTGTAATCGCGCGCGAGCGGCGAACCGAAACTGTTTTCGTTAGCGTCGAGAAATATCTGCGCCGCGCCCGTAAACTCTTTGCGCGCCGACGAATACGGCGTTAGATTTTTGATATTTTCCCGAACGATGTTTTGTAAATCAAACATAAATTTATTAAAACAATAAAAGAAATGGGACACGGATGAAACGGATTAAGCGGATTTGCGCGGATTTTTATTTAATAAAATCTTACCCGCGAAAATCCGCTCAATCTGTGTTTATCCGCGTCCCATTTCTTCCTTGCCTTTTTCCGCCAACGCTTTCAATCGAACTGTAATCGCATTTTTGTGCGCCTGCAAACCTTCCGCTTCCGCCATACATTCGACGGCGCGACCGAGATTGACGATGCCGTCGGCGGTAAGTTTCTGAAACGTGATTTTTTTGACGAAAGAGTCGAGCGAGACGCCGCTAAACGCTTTGGCGGCAGCGTTTGTCGGCAAAGTATGATTCGTCCCGGACGCGTAATCGCCCGCCGATTCGCACGAGTAATTGCCGATGAAAACCGAACCGGCGTTAACGATTTCGTCGGCAATTCGGTCGGCGTTTTCGACGGCTAAAATCAAATGTTCGGCGGCGTATTCATTCAAAAATGCAATTGCTTCTTCAGTATTTTCAAGCAAAACCGCTTTTGAATTTTCCAGCGCTTTGGCGGCAATCGCTTGGCGCGGCAACGTTTCGAGCTGTTTTTCGACTTCAACCAAAGTTTCTTCAATCACTTTTTCGCTCGTCGAGACAAGCAAAACCTGACTGTCAATGCCGTGTTCGGCTTGCGACAGCAAATCGGCGGCGGCAAACGCGGGAATCGCCGTTTCGTCGGCGAAAACCGCGACTTCCGACGGTCCGGCGGGCATATCAATCGCCGTTCCGAATTTGGAAACCTGCTGTTTCGCTTCGGTGACGAATTGATTGCCCGGACCGAAAATTTTATCAACGCGCGGCACGGTTTCCGTTCCGAACGCGAGCGCGCCGACGGCTTGCGCGCCGCCGATTTTGAAAACCTTCGTCGCGCCGCAAACTTTTGCCGCGTATAAAGTTACGTCGTTAATTTTTCCGTCGCGGTCGGGCGGCGAACAGATGACGATCTCTTTGCAGCCCGCCAGTTTTGCCGGAATCGCGAGCATCAAAACCGTCGAAAAAAGCGGCGCGGTTCCGGCGGGAACATACAGCCCGACGCGCTCAATTGCGACCGATTTGCGCCAGCAGAAAACGCCGTTTGTCGTTTCGATAACTTCCGGTTCCTCTTTTTGCGCTCGGTGGAATTTTTCGATATTCGCTTTGGCAAGCGCAATCGCCTTTTTTAATTCTGCCGAAACTCGCTGCTCGGCGTCGGCAAATTCCTGCTCGGAAACGAGAAAATCATCTAGTTCGACTTTATCAAAATGGCGCGCGCAGTGTTTCAGCGCCGCGTCGCCGTGTTTTTTGACATCTTCCAAAATATTGGCGACGGTTTTTTCGAGAAATTTCGTGTCAATCGCCGGACGCGTCAGAATGTTATTCCACGCTGATTTTTTCGGGTAACGAATCGTTTTCATATTTTTATTTATTGAATCATTTGGTCAATCGAAAGCACCAGAATTCCTTCGGCGCCTGCGTTTTTCAGGTTTTCGACGATTTCCCAAAAATCGTTTTCGTTGATGACCGAATGCACGGAACTCCAGCCGGTTTCGGCGAGCGGCATCACGGTCGGACTTTTGATGCCGGGCAAAAATCTCGTGATTTCGTCGAGTTTATCATTCGGCGCGTTGAGCAGAATGTATTTATTTTGCGCGGCGGCTTTGACCGATTTGATGCGAAACAAAAGTTTTTCGAGAATTTTTCGCGCTGTTTCATCGAGATTCGGACGCGCAATCAAAACCGCTTCGGAATTCAAAACCGTTTCGACTTCGCGCAAACCGTTGGTAAAAAGCGTGCTGCCCGAGCTGACCAGATCGCAAACCGCATCGGCGAGTCCGATTGACGGCGCGATTTCGACCGAACCGCTGATCGTGTGAATTTCCGCGCTGATTTCGTTTTTTTGAAAAAAGTCGCGCAAAATATTCGGATAACTTGTCGCAATTCGTTTCGCCGCCAAATCTTTGACAGAACCAAATTGGAAATTTTTCGGCACGGCGAGCGACAGGCGGCATTTTCCAAAGCCGAGTTTTTCGACGATTTCGACGTTTTTTCTCGATTCAGCCAGCACGTTTTCGCCGACGATGCCGATGTCGGCAACGCCGTCGGCGACATATTCGGGAATGTCATCATCGCGCAGAAAATAAATTTCGAGCGGGAAATTCTGCGCTTCGGAACGGAGCTTGCCGGTTCCGCTGCCAAATCCGATGCCGCATTTTTTCAGCAGATTGTGCGAGTCTTCGCTCAGGCGTCCCGATTTTTGCAGCGCGATTTTTAATTTCGTTTCGGTCATAAATAAGCTATAAAATTAAGCGGTCTGAACACAAAAAAAACCTGGAAAAATTTCGAGGTTCGCGTCTTGGAAACTAATTTTTACGGATTCGGAAAAACGAAGATTAGTTCACGCGATGATGATGGTGATGCGCGTGATGGTGATGCAGATTGTTTGCCGTCGTGAATTTCATCTTTTTAATATTTACAACACAGCGGCAAAGTTTTTGCAAGCGGCGCGAAAAAGGTTTTGTGCTAAAATCTGTTTTTTACAGCGTTTCAAAGCAATGGAAAACCAGCAATCAGAAGAAGTAATAAAAGAATTCGGCAAGCGCATTCAGCGCTGCTACGGCTGTTTTATCGCGTATCATCTAAAGGATATGTATCTCGGCGAAGACGTCACGTTTTTCTGCGATTACTGCAAAGACGACACGATGTTTCACTTTGACGACTTTTCAAAAATGCTTGATATTTCCAAGCTCAAAGAAGTCGCCGAAGACGATCATCATCATTAAATTTTGACGCTTAAATTTCGATGATAAAAGTAACGCTTTACATTGAAAGCGCTGGCGAACGGCGCGAAGTCGTTTTGGGCGACGAAACGAGCGTCGGGCGAACGAGTCTCGCGCGCGAAATTTTGCCGGACGCCGGACTTTCGCGCGTCAATACGACGTTTTTCCGCGACGGCGAAGATGTTTTGATCGTTGACGAAAATTCGACGAACGGAACTTTCGTCAACGGCGAAAAAATCGTCGGACGACCGCGTTTACTGAAAAGCGGCGATCAAATCACGCTCGGCAACAACACGCGAATTCTGGTTGAAATCGGCGGCGCAAATAATTTTTACGATGCGAGCGATTTTTCCGACAAACCGAAAAATTCTTTAACCAGAGAAAATCAATCCAAAAACGAATTCGGCGCGGCGACGACAACAAGTGCTGCAAATCCCAAATCCCAAATCCCAAATCCCAAATCCTCGCCGCCGCCGTGGATTTTAATCGCCGCCGGTTTATCAACATTCGCGATTATCTTTCTCGCGCTCGTCGGATATTTAATCGCTTCGCGCTACGAAAACGACGCGGCAACCAAAAACGGCAAAACGATAACGCCGACGATTCAGAAATCCGCCGTGATTCCAGTGCGCGTCATTGATCCGCTCGGCGGCGAAGACGAAGACGATTTGGACGATTTGATCGCTTCGTGGGAAGTTCAGGAAGAAGAGATCAACGCTGCGAATGTCGCCGACGTAACGGTCGAAGCGAGCGCGGCGGAAGAAGAAAAAGAATTGAGCGTGACCGCCGCTTTTCTCGCCGAACAGCAGCAAAAAGCGTTTGCGCCGCGCGGCGGAGAAACCGGAATTCGTCCCGGCGGTTTGAACGTGCCGAAAGAACTTTTCGGCGACGGCGTGATTAAACAAAAAGCCAAATTGCGCGAAATGAACACGACCGGTTACAAACAGCCGCTCGATTTCGCCGAACTCGCCGCCAAACGACTGAGCAAAGAATTGATCGAAATGCCGATGGCGACCGCGAGTTTTTACCTTGATGTCGGCGGCAGCGCGAAAGATTCGCCGTTTACTGCATTTAGTTTCCAAAACGGTAACACGGAAATCACGCCGGGCACGCCGAAATACAATACGCTCGCGCAGCTCGCGTCGAATTTCGCCGGAACGAAATACGATTTGAACAACGCGGCGCACCGCAAACAAATGCGAATGCGGCTTTTGCGAATGTTCAATCAGCGCTCGAAACCGATCTTAAAAGAACTCGCCGACGCGTATCACGCCAAATTCAATCGCCCTTTGCGCGTGACGAGTTTAACGCGCTCAATGGATTACCAAATCGGTTTGAACGCGACGAACGCCAATTCGTTCAAAGTGCGCGGCGAAGGAAGTCTACCGCCGCACACGTCCGGCTGCGCGTTCGATCTTGCCCGCAAACATATGAACGCCGAAGAACAGAACTTCGTGATGGCAAAGCTCGCCGAAATGGAACAACGCGGCGTGCTCGACGCGCTGATCGAATACGGCACGAACGCCTGTTTCCACGTTTTCATCTACGCCGACGGCAAAGCGCCGCAAATGTAAAAACTTCGACCTTTCCGTGCGGTTAAACGCTGTGCTTTCAATCGCTTACAAAACGCAAAAAAAAAAAAACGATTGACAACAAAAACTTATCAGTTCATAATTTATTCACCTTTTTGAAGAATTTTAATAATATGCTTTGCTTTACTTCCCACACTCTAAAGCGCGACGTTTTTCTTTTTGAAATGCCGAATGCCGCTTTTTCGACGGAAGCAAACGCCAAAGAATTCGCTGAAACAAAAAAGTCCTGAGAATTACTTGTCATAGTTCTCAGGACTTTTTCGTTTTTCACTGTTTCTGTCGCGGTTTTAAGATGACAGATGGATTGTTGATCCGTTGGTTCACAATAGATTCGCAGAATCATAAAGTTCAGACAGATTTGATAATTCGAGAAGCCTTATTTTTATCTTTTTCGCTCACCAAATTAAAATATGAAAATCATCACTTGCAGATTAATTGCATTTATTTTTCTTGCTTTTTCAACTCATTACGTTTTCGGGCAATCTGATAGCGACTCCACCGAAACCGAACTGCGGAGATTTGAAGTCGGCGGGCAATTCACTGTTCTTCGCCGCAGCGACGCCGATGTTGTAAGTGAAATTTTTAGTCAAAATGGTTTTGGCTCCCCAAATTATAAATCGGAAATATTGAATGAAATAGGCGTTGGCGCGCGAGTCGGGTTTAATTTTACAAAAAATATCGCCGTCGAAGCGGAAGGTGATTTTTTTCGCCGAATCGAAAGGGAGCCGAGTATTATCGGCGTCGGAATTAGAGTTGACGAGCCGGGCGGGAGAAAAATTCAAGTAGTCGCCGGACCTAAAATCGGAATTAGAAAGAAAAAGTTCGGCGTCTTTGCGAAAGTCAGACCGGGCATTATCGGATTTGAAAGATACAATGTAGCTATTCAAATCGGACTGATTGACAGCTTTTTTGTCGTTCCGCGACGAAGAAACGCCAAATTTTTCAATTTGGATGTCGGCGGCGTGTTTGAATATTACCCGACGCGCCGAACGATTTTCAGAGTTGACGCCGGCGATACGATAATTTACTACAATCCTCAAAAACCGAAGGACCTGAATCCGAGTCTCACGCGGCACAATTTTCAAACGAGTGTCGGTTTCGGATTTCGATTTTAAGCGCACAAAGCAACTTTTCGCCGTGCTGCTACTTCACAAATAACGAACGTCTGTTTTTGAGGACACTCTATGAACAAAGTTATTCATCTCTCGATATTTTTTTTCGCTCTTAATCTCGCCTGTTACGCTCAAACGCCGCCGAACGGCGAAGCGGAAAAAGTCACGACCGAAGAAATAAAAGTCAACGTTTCCGTGACAGACCGCGCCGGAAATTTCGTCGCCGACGTGCGCGCGGAAGATTTAGTGATTGACGAAGACGGACGGCTTCATCAGGCGAGCAGCGTTCGGCTGATTGCGCCGAGCGTTTTGATCGCGCTCGATACGGGCGGCGCGAATCGGCTGGCGAAAAATATTCAAACGACGCGAAAAATCGCCGGAAATTTAATCGGCACTTTTGCGCCGAACGCTCACATCGCCGTGATGCAGTTTCACGACAAAATCGAATTTTTGTCGGATTGGCAAACCGACCGCACCGAACTTCTAAGAATCGTCGAAAACCGCACGAATTTCGGCAGACGTTCTTCGTTCGTCGGCGCAATCGCGGCGGCAAACGATTTTCTCGCCGCCGCGCCGACCGAAAATCGGCCTCTGATTTTAATCACCGACGCGACCGACAGCCGCAATGACGAAGCGGCGCGCGCGGCGGCAATTAAAAAACTTTTGACCGGCGGCGCAATCGTGCACGTCGTCAGCTACGCACCGCTCGAACTCGCCGCACTCGCGCCGCAAACCAAAATAATTCGCAAAGGCGAACCGAATCCGCGCCGACTGCCGCCCGAAATCGAACTCGCTATTTTAGGAGCGGGTTCTAATTCGTCGCTCGAACTAGCCAGACTGCGACGTTTTCCGCCGCGCCTGCTTTCGGTTTTAACCGATTATCCGTTTTGGAAAGAGAAAAACTCGCAGACGAAAGCGCTGATCGCCGCGCAGATTCAGCTTGTGCTTCTCGCCGAAACGACCGGCGGCGAAATAGTAATGCCAGAATCAATCGAAGAAGTTCTCGAAAATTCGACCACGATTGCCCGCAGCATCAACTCGCAATACGTCGTAACTTACGCGCCGAAACGCCCGCTCAAAGATGCGCCGACGGGCGAAATTCGTCAAATCGAAGCTTCCTCACGCCGAATCGGTTTAGAAGCGCGCGGCGCGCGGCGATTAACTGTTTTCGGAACGGAAAACGGCAAATAAACATTTAATTTTTCGCGCCTACAAAAAATCGCTCGTCTCGTCACCATTTTTAATTTCTCTGCGTGCTTTGCGTCCTTCGCCGCTAATTCTTAAACTTAGATTTATGGCGAATGATGCGGAAACGAATAATCACAAAAAACAAACTCTCACGGGACTCGCGAAAAGATTGACGAAAATTTCGACCGAGCAGAAACGCGCGGCACTCGAAGCGAGCGCGAGCTTGGCGGGCGTTTCCTTGCGCGTCAGCCGCGAATTTGTCGAAGCGGTGCCGAAAGCGGCGCGCGTTTTGTCGGCGGACGATTTGCGCAATTGGGCGGAAATGGGACGGCGTTTGGCGATGGGAAATGCTGATACAGGCGCGAAATTTTTCGCCGACGGCGTGTTCGGATTAAAAGCCGTGCCGAAAGCGGCGCGACCGCTCGTGTTTCAAATTTGCACGCGCCAGCTTGTTTTATCGAGTTCGATTGCGCTCGAAACTTTTGATTTGATTCCGAAACTAGCCAGGGAAATCGATGACGATGAGCTGCTGGCGGAAATTTTGCGGCTCGCGGCGGAAATCGCTCACCGTTCGGCAAAACACAGCGCGGATTTTTTGCAGAAAACGCCCGGCGTCGGCGAAAGTCTGAAAAAATTCGGCGACGATAAACGCGAAGTTTCCCGCGCCGTTTTCGCGCTCGCCGCGCATTTCGTCAGTCGAACCGGCGGAATGACCGCGGATTTGTGGGCGAATCTGCCCGCCTCGCTGGAAAAAATTTCGACGCAAAACGCGATTCTTCTAATGGAAAAATCGCGAAGTTTTTTGGAATTCGGCGGCAGCGTAACGCTTCATTTCGTTTCTGCGGGCAGCGACGTTTTACGGAAAACAGATCAGGTTTTTGAAGATTGGTGCGCGGTTTTGCAGAAAATCGCGAAACAGGGAAACGCAATTCTGATCGCTTTTCTGCGCGCTTCGCCGAAATTTTTCGCGCAGATTCAGACGCTGAAAAAAAAGGACGAAATCGTTTCCATCGCCAAAAAGGTTTTAAATTTGGTGAACGACATCGCCGAAAAAGATGCGGAAAGCGCGCTCGCGGCGTTTCGTTCGTCGGCAAACGCGCTGAAAAAAGTTTCGCTCGCGCAGTTTGAAGAATGGGTCGAAACCGGGTTACTCGAAAAGGAAAACGTTTCGGCGAAGGCGCGAAAAAGTTATTTCGCGCTCGAAACGCGCCAGTCAAATGAACTTTTGCAGGAATCGCAAACGGGCGTGCCGCTCGAAGCGGTGCAAACCGTTTTGCGCATTTACGTCGAAGGTTTGACGGGCAGAGAAATTGAAATCGCGCCGCTGACGGCGATGCCGCAGGAATCGCGCATCGGCGACGGCAAAACCGTTTATTTGCCGTCTGCCATCAACGAGTTCGAGACGGACGAAATGGATTTTCGGCTGTACAAAGTGCTTGCGGCGCACGGCGCGGGACAAATCGAATTCGGCACTTTTGAAAAAGATACGAAGAATTTGAAAGCCGCATTCGCTTCGTTATCAGAGCTTTACGCGGCAAGCGCCGAAGAAATTGATGCGTTTTCGCTCGCCGGTTACATCGAAGATGTGCGGACAAGCGAAAAAGCTTTGTCCGAAGAAGAAATCAAAGCGGAAATCAAAAAACGCCGCGCAAAGCTGCCGAAAGATTCGGATTACCGCGCTGTTTTGCAAATTTTTCCCGAACCGCGTTTGGCGAAAAAGATTTTCGGCACGATGGAAAACGCGCGCATTGACGCCGCTTTGCGCCGAACGTATCGCGGTTTGCGCAAAGATTTGGATTTGATGCAGAATTTTCTGCGCGAAAAACGTCCGTTTATTTTCGATTTGCCGATGAATCAAGTGCCGTTCGAGCTTTTGTTTCAAATCACTTTGTGCGGCGGCGCGACCGACGACGCGAAACAATTTTACGGGCAGATCGTGTCGGAAATCGAAACCGTCATCGAAAATTACCTGGCGATCAAAAACGCGTCGGTTGCCGACAGTTTAATGGCGACGAGCCGCGTTTACGCGCTTTTTCAAAACATTACGGCGGAAGAAACGCAGCAGCAGGAACCGGAAGAAAAAGATCAGCAGGGCGAATTCGCTTACGAAGATAAAAAGTCGGACGAAAGCGTGCTCGAAAATCAGATTAAGCGCGAGCAGAAGCCGAAAACGATGCAGGACATCAAAGATTTGTTCAGTGCGTGGAACGAAACGGACGAAGACGAAACGGACGAACCCGACGATTTGCAGGGTGCGGAAAGCTGGGCGCACAGCGAAATGCCCGAACAAGCGCTCGAAGCGGGCGACACGGCGTTTTCGTATGACGAATGGGATCGCGAGTTGAACGATTACCGCGTCGGCTGGAGTCGCGTGATCGAAAAAAAAGTGCGGCAGGGCGACCGCAATTTCGTCGAGATTGCGCGCAGTCGTTACCGCGGCGTGATTTCTTCGATTCGTCATCAATTTCAGTTGATGAAACCGGAAAATTTGACGCGCATCAACCGCGAACTCGACGGCGAAGATTACGATTTGAACGCGCTCGTTGATTACGTGATTGACCGCCGCGCCGACGGTCAGCAATCGGAGAATATTTACACCAAACGTTTGAGAAAACAGCGCGACGTTGCCGTTTCTCTGCTGCTCGATCAATCGTCTTCGACGGCGCGCACGATTACCAGAAATCCGCTTCAGCCGTACACGCATCCGGGACGGCGAATTATCGAAATCGAAAAAGAAGGTTTGGTTTTGATGAGCGAAGCGCTCGAAGCGGTCGGCGACGTTTACGCGATCAACGGTTTTACTTCGGAAGGTCGGCGCAACGTTAAATTCTATGTCGTCAAGGATTTCTCGGAAAAATACTCGGAAGAAATAGAACGCCGCATCGGCGGCATCACGTTTCAAAACAACACGAGAATGGGCGCGGCAATCCGCCACGCGGCGGCGAAACTCGCGCGTCAGGAATCGCGCACGAAACTTTTAATTATCTTGACCGACGGCAGACCTTACGACCACGATTACGGCGACGCGCGCTATGCCAGAGAAGACGTGCGCGAAGCCTTGACCGAAGCGAAACTCAGCGGCATCACGCCGTTCTGCATCACGATTGACCG
>SXVE01000089.1 GCA_005790265.1 Acidobacteriota bacterium
TAAGCTGATTTTTCCTCAGTTTCCGCTGAAACCGCATCGTTCTCCGTCGTTTCGGTTGCGTTTTCCGTCTCCGCACTAACTGTTTCGCTTGATTCTTCTGAAGTTGCTGATGATTCAGCGTTGGCGGTTTCGTCGCTGCTGTTGCTATCGCTGTTCGATTCGTTTGCTGCCGTTGCGTCTGATTCAGTTGAATCTTCGGCAACAGCGGCGGAATCGTTCTGCGAATTCTCTGTTGAATCTGCATTGTTTGTTTCGGCTGATTCACTCGAAGCGTTTTCGTCGGTTTCAGAAACCGCTTCGTCAGCGGTTTCCTCTTTGCTTTCTTCAGGTGCAGTTGCTCGCCCGAATTTTAAGTTTGCTAACTCACCCAACGACGCCATTCCGCCTTTTGCTTCGGTTGAATACATTTTCGTATCAACAATCGGTTCGTCTTCTTTTCCGACCGCTCGTGCCGAAAGACCGATGCGCTGATCGTCATTCTCGATTCGCAGAATTTTGAAATCCATTTCCTGACCAAGTTCAACGACCGATTCAGGACGATCAACTCGCTCGTCAGATAACTCGGAAATATGACACAAACCTTCCAAACCTTCTTCGAGTTCCACGAAAACGCCGAATCCGGCAAAGCGCGAAATTTTACCGCGCACTGTATCGCCCGGGCGATGCGTCGCGACAAAACTTTCCCACGCGCTCGGCGTCAGTTCTTTGATCGAAAGCGAAAGACGCTGTCCGTGTTTGTCAATATGTGTCACAACTGCGTCAACTTCCTGATCGCGTTTCAAAACTTCTTTCGGATGCTTAACTTTTTTCGCCCAAGTGATGTCGGAAACGTGAACGAGTCCGTCAATGCCGTCTTCAAGTTCGACGAATGCGCCGAAGTCGGTCAAGTTGCGAACTTTACCGCGGACTTTCGTGCCGACCGGGTAACGCTGATCAACTGTCGCCCACGGATTATCCTGCAACTGTTTCATTCCGAGACTGATGCGACGGTCGTGCGGATCGGTGCCGAGAACTTGAACGTCAACTTCATCGCCGGGATTAAAGATTTTTTTCGGGCTTTTTGAGCGCTTCGACCAAGAAATTTCCGAGACGTGAACCAAACCTTCAACGCCCGGTTCGAGTTCAACAAAAACGCCGTAATCGGTCACTGATGAAACCGTTCCTTTGACTTTTGAGTCCACTGCGTAAACTTCGTTAACGGTTGACCACGGATCGGGAAGTAATTGTTTGTAGCCGAGCGAAACTTTTTCTTTTTCGCGGTCGAGCTTTAAGACTTTAACCTGAATCGTTTCCGCGACTTTGAACTGGTCGGCAGGATTTTGCAGTCTGCCCCAGGACATATCGGTAACGTGGAGAAGTCCGTCAATTCCGCCGATGTCGACAAACGCGCCGTATTCGGTCAGATTTTTAATCGTTCCTTCGATGACGTAGCCGACTTCGATTTGACCGAGCGTGTCAGATTTTTGCTGATTAACGATTTCGTCGGTCAGAGCCTTGCGCGAAAGAACAATGTTGTTGCGGCGGCGGCTGAATTTGATGATTTTGGCTTCGATTTCCTGACCTTTGAACGAATCAAGATTGCGAATCGGACGAGAATCAACTTGCGAACCGGGCAAAAAAGCCTCGACGCCGTTTAAGTCAACGCGCAGTCCGCCTTTGGTTTTGTCAATGACATAACCTTTGATCGGAGTTCCGGCGTTGTACGCGGCTTCGATTTCTCCCCACGACTGGCGCGCCATCGCGTCATTGCGCGAAAGCTGCGGCGGTGCATCGCCGGAGTGAATGCTTTTAATAACAACTTCGACTTGATCGCCTTTGTTGACTTTTACTTCACCGTCGGGCGAAGTAAAATCTTCCATCGGCGCGATGCCTTCGGATTTATATCCAAAGTCTATCAAAACGCCGTGATCGGAAATTCCGACGACTGTTCCGGTTACTAATTCGCCTGAGTGAAAAACAGTTTGTTCCTGTTCAAATTGCTCAAGGATCGAACCGAAATCAACCTCATTGGTATTTTCCTGCTCATCGGTCGAGTCAGAAGAATTAACCGCAGCAGCGTTCATGTTTGAATCTGCCGCAGTATTTGGGGAATTTTCAGTTGTTGTCTGCGCTGAGTTGTTCGGCGTTGCCGTTTCTTCAGTTTCTTTGTTAACCTCGTTTGCCATTTAGCCTTATATTAACTTCCTTCTTATAAATATTGCTTATTATTAAAACCGTTTGATTTCGTTTATCCTTCAGATCGGCAAGATTTTACGCCAATGCGTTAAACGACGAAAACGAGAGCTTTCGCCGCACACATCAATTAATAAAATCTTTTAGAGTAGTTCGAGAAGAGCATTGATTTTGCCAAACTTCCAGTTTTTTTGCCTGATCGGATAAAACTAAAATTTACACGTCTAACCGCTTTCGTGTCAAGACGATGTTGCGCGAAATCCTGAAAAAATCTATATTTGCGGAAATTTAAGTAATTATTAACGGCGCGCATTATTTTATTTAAAAACATAAAAAACGCTTGTCTGTCGAAAGCGCGCAGCGCAGCGCAAATCATTAAAATTTCTAGAACGCAACTCTCAACATTTATGTTGATTTGCCGCGCAAATTTTCAGTTAATGGAATGAAAAAAGAATCGGCGAGTTTGACGATCCTTTTTCGTTATCATCCGCCGATTCTGTTGTCGGTAAATTTTTATCGCCGCTTTGACGAGAGTCAATCAGCGAGTTTTTGTCATTTCAGGCGACTAAATTCGCGAAATCAAGTCGCTGACCGAGCCGACGCCGCTCATTCTTTCCATATCTTCTTTGGCTTGCGCCGCCGTGTTTTGGATGCCGGCGAGCCGCAATCGGAATTCGTCCGGATTGGTCGAGCCGCGCAATGCTTCTTCGAGCGAGATCAAACCCGATTGATACAAATAAAACAGCGATTGATCGAATGTCTGCATTCCGTATTGCGACGTTCCGGCGGAAATGGCATCGCGAATTTGATTGGTTTTGTCTTCGTGCAGAATATAATCGCGAATCAGCGGCGTGGAAATCAAAACTTCGCATGCCGGAATACGCGAATTTCCTTTCGCCGATTTCATCAGGCGCTGCGAAACGACGGCTTTTAAAAGTCCGGCTAATTGAATGCGGATTGATTTCTGCTGATACGGCGGAAACGCTGAAATAATACGAGTTAGGGTTTCCGAAGCGTCCAAAGTATGCAGCGTTGATAAAACCAGATGCCCGGTTTCGGCGGCGACGAGCGCGGTTTCGATTGTTTCCAGATCGCGCATTTCGCCGACTAAAA
>SXVE01000009.1 GCA_005790265.1 Acidobacteriota bacterium
ACGGCGGCGAAGTCGGCGTCGAAAGCGAAGCGGGAAACGGCTCGAAATTCAGCTTTACATTGCCGCGGCTTTAGTTTTAAGAAATGGGACACGGATGAACGCGGTATTAAGCGGATCGAAGCGGATTAAGAAATAAAAAAGTAAGATAAAAATAAAAAGTTCAGCGGCAATTTTATTGAATTATTTTTTGTATTTATCCGCGCCGCTCCGCTTAATCCGCGTTCATCTGCGTCCCATTTTCTCTTCCTTCAAACTTCTTCAAACCCAAAAGTTGCATCGCCGCCAGTCGCATAAATCGCGGATTCAAAATCAACTACCTGCGCCACAAGCGCTTCGGTTCCTGCGTCAGCCGAAACAGCCATTCGAGTCCGAGTTTGCCCATCCATTCGGGCGATTCTTTGACGTTTCCGGCGTAAAAATCGAACGACGCGCCGACGCCGAGCATCACGGCGCGCACTTTTCCTTTGTGTGCCGCCATCCAGTTTTCCTGTTTCGGACAGCCCAAACCCATAAACAACAAATCCGGCGCGGCGCGATTGATTTCCGCTGTAATTTGTTTATCTTCCTCGTCAGACAGCGGGCGAAACGGCGGCGAAAACGCGTATGGAATTTTCAGGTCGGGCAGCTCTCGTTTCGCGCGCGCCAGAATCCGGTCAATCACTTCCTGCCGTCCGCCGTAAAACCCGACGGACAAATCATTTTTCGCGGCGTATTCCATCAGCGCGATCATTAAATCGTTCGCCCGCACGCGCGACGCGCGACTTGCGCCCTGCAATTTCTGCATCCAGACGAGCGGCATTCCGTCGGTCACGATGTAATCCGCGCCGTTTACTTTCGCCGCATATTCCGGGTTGTCATACGATTCCATAATCATATGAACCGTGGAAAAACAAACGTAACCGCCGCCGTTTTCGACCAGTTGCGCGATGCTTTCGATTGCCGCATCGTGCGTCACGACGTTCGGCGTCAAACTGACGACGCGCACTCTCGTTTGATTTTCGGCAGTGTTTTCAGTTGAAGTATTTTCTTTCATCAATAATTTTCGCGCTCGATTTCCGCGTAAATTTTTTCGAGCTTAACGATGTAACCTGGGAGATTGTATTTTTCGGCGATTGTTCGGCGCGCGTTCTCGCCGATCATTTTCGCGTCAATTTCGCCGCTTAAAATCAATTTCAGCTTTTCGATAATCTGCGCGACGTTTTGCGGTTCGACGGTCAAACCGTTGACGTTATTTTCCACGACCGCGCCGATTGAAGCCATTTTCGATGCGACGACCACGCATTTCGCCGCCATCGCTTCGAGCATCGCCATCGGCAAACCTTCGCCGTAGCGCGACGGCAATAGAAAAACGTCGCTCGCCGCCAATTCCTTTTGTTTTTCTTTTCCGGCAATCACGCCGCCGAAATAAAAATCGTCGCCAAGAATTTTCGTCATCTCGCCGACGAAAAAATTTTGCAAATCGCCCGCGCCGAACGCTTTAAAGCGAAACTGTAAATTTTCGTTTTTTAATCTGCGGCACGCTTCGACGATTTCGTGCAAGCCTTTTGATTCGTGAAAGCGTCCGAGAAAAATTATCGTTTTTTTTTCGCCGCTTCGTTTGATTTCATTCGTTTCATCAATCGCGACGGCGTTTTCCAAAACTTTTACTTTTGCTTTCGACTTTAATTTTTGCCAGCGTTTTTCGACGATTTCTTTTTCGAGTTCGCTCAAAACCAGAATCGCGTTTGCCGCATCGAGCATTTTTTCGGCAAGCCGCGCGAGCGTTTTGTTTTCAAATTCGCGCGCCAGAAATTTTCCGCCGTGAACGTGCAGTAAAATCGGTGTGCGAGCGAATTTCGCCGCTTTCACGAACGCGTAATCGCGCGCAATCGAAAGCGGATTAAGCGCCGTGTTAATGTGCGCGACCGCAAATTTTCCGTTTTTGAGGCGGCGGTAAAAGTGAAACGGCAAACGAATTTGTTTTGCAATCCAGCTTGCATTCGCCGGTTCGCCGTCGGTTCTGCCCGCCGTAAAATGCTCGTAGCGGTGCGTTCCGTTTTCGATAATCTGCCGCACGACCGTCGAAATTCCGCTGACGTTCACGGTTTCATCGAGGCTCGGCGCGGTGATCAAAATTCTCATTTTCTTTTTTCGTCCGTGAAAATGGTAAGATAATTAGCCGCGAAACGACAATCGAAACAACGAAAAATATGTCGCACCGAACGGATTTTTAAGTCGTCTCATTTCGTTAAAACGCCGGTAAAAAGAATTTTTGATGAATCCCGAAATCGCCGTCAAGCCAAAAACAAACGCCGCCAAAGCCGAAAAACGCGTGCCGTCTTTTGTGCTGCCGCTCGTTAAAACGGCGATTTTCGCGGCTGATGCGGTTTTAACGATGGCGTGTTTTCTCATCGCTTTCAAATGGCGCGAAGGCGAAGCGATTTTGTCGAATACGGCGTGGGCTTCGTCAAAAGATTTCGTGCCGTATGTCGGAATTCTGCTGTTTGCCGTGCCGTGTCGTCTCGCGATGCTCTTTTATCAGCGCGTTTACCGTTTTCAGGGCGCGTTTTCTTACACGAACGAAGCGATCAAGATTTTCAAAGCCGTTTCGGTTAGCTCGCTGCTGATCGTCGCGTGGGCTTTTCTGTTTCGCGGCGGTTTCGCTTTTCGCGAATTTTCGTATTCGCGAGCGGTTTTTCTGTTCGATTACGCGCTCGCGCTCGCGGTTTTTCCGGCGTTTCATCTGCTCGTTCGTTACGCGCAAGCGTTTTTTCGGCGGCGCGATATTAATTTAATTCCGACTTTGATCGTCGGCACGAACCGCGAAGCCGAACAGACGATCAACGAGCTGAAAATGCGCCCGGATTTAGGTTATCGCGTGATCGGCGCGGTGGAAAACGAATCACAGAAAACGAATGACGAATTACGAATAACGAATGACGACGCGCCCGAACAATATAAAGTTCTTTCTTCAATCCAAAATCCAAAATCCAAAATTCAAAATCTGATTGTCGGCAATCTCGACGATTTACCGCGTCTGATTCGCGAACTCGAAATTCAGGAAGTTATTATTACCGACGACCGAATTCCGAGCGAGCGATTTTTTGAAACGATGCTCGAAATCGGGCGACGGCAGCGCGTCGAGTTTCGTTTCGCGCCGACGCTTTTCAACGTTCTGCCGCAGAAAACGAGCGTCGAGCAAATCGGCGTTTTGCCGATGGTCAGACTTTTTCGCGAGCCGCTTTCCGATGCCGAAAAATTCGTCAAACGCGCTTTCGACATTATCATTTCCGCCGCCGCGATCATTCTGCTTTCGCCGATTTTGCTGATCGTCGCCGTGCTGATTAAATTCGATTCGCGCGGCGCAATTTTGTTTCGGCAGGAACGCGTCGGAATGGACGGACGCATTTTTCTCTGCTACAAATTTCGCACGATGTTTTCCGATGCCGACGATCAAATTCACCGCGAAGCGTATCGCAAAAATATCGAAGGCGCCACCGAAGCGAATGCCGGCGACGACGACAAACCGGTTTTCGGCAAAGTGAAAAACGATCCGCGCATCACGAAAATCGGAAAGTTTCTGCGCCGCACAAGTTTGGATGAGCTGCCGCAGTTTTTGAACGTCTTAAAAGGCGATATGAGCGTCGTCGGCGCGCGCCCGCCGATTCCGTACGAAGTTGAAGAATACGATTTGCGGCACCGCAAACGCCTCGATATGAAGCCGGGAATTACCGGATTGTGGCAAGTTTCCGGCAGAAGTCGGCTCGCGTTTGAAGAAATGGTGCGGATTGATTTATATTACATCGAAAATTGGTCGCTCTGGCTCGATTTGAAAATAATTCTGCTGACTTTGCCCGCCGTTCTGCGCGGCGACGGAGCGCGTTAAAAATGGCGAATATCACCGAAACACTCGAAAAAGCCGCGGAGACTTTGCGCCGCAGCGAAATCGCCGAACCGCGCCGCGAAGCCGCCACGCTGCTCGCTTTCGCGCTCGATAAAGATAAAATTTACCTCATCGCGCATTCGGAATACGAACTTTTAGCGGCGGAAGAAACGTATTTTCAGGCGCTTTTGCAGCGGCGCGCCAGCCGCGAGCCGTTTCAGCAAATCGCCGGACGACAGGAATTTTTTGGACTCGATTTTATCGTTACAAAAGATGTTTTGATTCCGCGTCCCGAAACCGAATTGATCGTCGAACACGCGATCAACATTTTGCGCGAACTGGAATCGCCGCGTTTTTGCGAAGTCGGCACCGGTTCGGGCTGCATTTCCGTTTCGATTCTGCACGAACTGAAAAACGCGTCGGCAATCGGGTTGGAAATTTCGGAAAAAGCGCTCGAAATCACCAGCCGCAACGCGGAAATTCATCGAGTTGCGGAAAGACTCGATTTGAAAATTTCAGATGTTTTCGCCGCGCTCACTCAGGAAAAATTCGATGTGATCGTTTCCAATCCGCCGTATATTGCTCGGGAAGAAATTGATGAATTGCAGCCCGAAGTGCGAGATTACGAGCCGCACGTCGCACTCACCGACGAAAATGACGGGTTTTCGATTATCGAACAATTGATCGAAGAAGCGCCGCGTTTTCTCGAATCGGACGGTTTTCTGCTGATCGAAATCGGTTTTAATCAGGCGGCGCACGTCATCGAAATGTTCGACGCGAAAATCTGGCGCGCCGTCGAGATTTTGCCGGATTTGCAGAATATTCCGCGAATGGTGCGCGCGCAGATTTACTCGGCGCCCGGTGATGTTGCGGCGCGATAAATATTTTGGATGACAGGATAAATTCTCAATCAAAAATCTTGCTTTTTGGCGGCGAATAGAGTTAACATCGTCTTGCAATTTAAAGACAAGCGGTAAGTATAGTTTGCGGGCAAGTTTATGCGCCTGTTTTCTGCATTTTAAGGGCGTGCGAAAGAGCCGGTAAAACTTCGGAAGTTCCAACCTTTTTTTCAACAACGGAGGTGATTTTTGTGAAGGATATGCTGTATGCCGTATTAGCTCTGGTCACTGCTTTGATCGCGGCGTTTTTCTTTTATAGATATACTGCGAGCAGTGAAAACACGATAAATATTGTGATTGCAATCATTTGCGTAATATTGACGATTGTTTTCGGCGGATTATTTTTGTCCGGCAGAGTGAACAAAACAGAAGATATACATATTACCGAGTAATCTGATTTTGTTGTGTTTAAACAGCGCGCAATCGTTGACGTGTTTTGTCGTTCGATTGCTGCTCTTACATCTAGAATTATAAATTCGGACAGTTGAATTGTGTCTAAATTCAACTGTCCGAATTTATTTTACTCGGTTGAATTGCTCGATTCATCAATTTGAAGCCGCAGCGAACATCTCGAAGAATGAATTTTACATCTCAATAAGTTATAATGTTGACAAAAATGTAAAGATTCATAAACTTGATAATTTCGGTTTTGACAAAAGATTAAATAAGAAAAGGTTTTTAGAGAAATGCCAAAAATTGCAGATATACAGGAAACGCCAAACCCAAACGCGGTGAAATTTATTTTGAAAGAAGCGGTTTCGCACGGCACGTCGCATTCGTTTGATGCGCCGGAAAAAGCTGTGGGCGACACGCTCGCTAAATCTTTGTTCGATGTCGGCGAAGTTGTTTCGGTGTTTTATATGGACAAAATGATCACCGTCGAAAAAGCCGACGATGCCGATTGGGATGAAATTCTTCCGAATCTCGCCGTGCCGATCCGCGCCGCCGAAAGCGTGCAGGCGGCAAACGGCAACGGTAATGGGAACGACGCGGCGCTCAAAGTCGGCGGCGCAATCGGCGCGGCGCTCAGTGATGATCCGAAAATCGCGCAGATCAACGAATTGCTTGACGAGCGAATAAGACCGTTTTTAGCGAGCGACGGCGGCTGGGTCGAGCTTCTAAGTTTGGAAAACAGTGTTCTGAAAATTCGTTATCAAGGCGCGTGCGGCAGTTGTCCTTCGAGCTTGACGGGAACTTTGATGGCGATTGAAAATATGATTAAAGAAGAAATTGATCCGGAAATAGAAGTCATCGCCGAATAAGTTTCACAAAATCTAAAAAATCGAAAATAAGCGCTGAAAATAAAGGCGCTTATTTTCGTTTCGGGAGATATTTCTTGACAGCAAACCATTAAATTGTTCATAATCTTATCCGTCTGGCGATTTGCGCGAATTGCCGTCATCTCAATTTCCAAATCTACGACAAACCGCCAGCCTTTGCGCTTCTTGTGCGTACTGTGTTTTCAACAAATGGAGGAAAAATTAAAGTGAATAGCGAAGAACTCGAAAACAGTCTGAGAACTGAATTTGAGAGTTATCTGAACAATGTTTTTGCTGAAATGCGGCAGGAAGTTTCCGAACTTCAAGAGAAATTTCAAGCCGAGTTTGAAAAACACAAATCTCAGCTCGATACGATTTTTCAGGATTTTTCGTCGCGCCTTGAAAACGAGAAGCGAATGGACGAAGCCTTTAAAGAATCAGTAGTCGAGCATCTGCGATTAGCAAAGGACGAAGGCGCGAGAATTACGGCGGCGGCAATTGCCGAAGCCGAAAAATTGGAGAAAGAAAGCGCGGAAGCAGCGGCGGCTCCCGCCGATTACAGCGAAATCCGCAATGCGATCAGCGAAATCAGCTCGCAGGATTCGCAGTCGGCGATCTTAAAATCTTTGGTCAATCATGCGGCTCAATTTACGCCGCGCGGCGCATTTTTCATCGTCAAGAACGAACATTTTGTCGGCTGGCGAGTTTTCGGCGAAGAGGGAAATGTTGATGAACAGAAAGTTCGCGAAATTTTCTTTCCGCTTTCCGATGAAACCGTAATGAGCGAATCAATTCGTTCGCTGAGCGCGGTTGAAAGCAGTTACGGAACTTACCCCGGCGACGCGGTTTATTTAGAAAAACTCGGCTTCGGTCAGCCGGAGAAAATGTATGCTATTCCGCTGATCGCGCGCGGTCGCGGCGTTGCTGTTTTATACGCCGATAATGCGGCGGAAAATAATCAAGTCAACATTGATGTGCTGGAAACTCTGGTGAAAATCGCCGGAATGACAGTGGAACTGCTCGCCGCTTCGCACGGCACGAAATCAAATGCCGCGGCGGATTCGGGCGCTTCAACAGTTCAGGCAAATTCTCCGGCTTCGTACGCGAGTGAGCCGGTCGAAAGCGCGTCTTCGGAGGCGCAGGTTTACCAATCGCCGGTCAGCGAAGAAACTACGTCGCCCGCCGGAAATTACAATTCTTACGCCGCGGCAAACGATTATTCCGCAACATCAACGCGCGAAGAAAGTTTTGCGCCGCCGGTAGACGAACAGCATAACGAAGCAACGACCGGCGCGGATTTCAGTTACCAAAGTTCAAACAACGAGTATTCTCAACCGAGTTATTCACAGCCGGAAAGCTATGAACCGCAATCCGGCTGGCAGCAACCGGAACCGCAGCCGGAACCGCAGTCAGAATGGCAGCAGAATTTTCAACAACAGGAATTTCAGTCGCCGCAATTTCAAACTGAACAGCCGGTGAGCACTGATTCGTCTTTTTCATGGAATCAGCCGACGGATTTTTCCGGCAATTTCGGCGAAAGCACGGAAAATGTTGAAAACGAGCCGACCGCGTTTGATTATTCATCGCCGAACGACCGCCCGGAACAAAACTTTTCATCCGCTTCGGCGAGCGATTTTGCTTTTACGCCAAATCAAACCGCTGAAGCGCCGCCGAGTAATTTCAGCGATTCATCCGCTGAAACAAACGCCCAATCGTTTGAGCCAAACGGTTATGATTCGTGGCAGAAATCGAGTTTCGAGCAGCCGCCGGTTTACGATAATTCGAGATTCGAGCCGAGCAGTCAGGCGGCTGAATCGTCGTTTGAAAAAGAATCGTTCGCGCCGAACGGAGATTTCGCGTCCGAACCGGTGGAAAATATCGGCGCGGCAACAGTTTCAACGCCGCCGGTCAAGTCGCGTCTGAGCGAAAGAAACGTGGATTTACCGATTGAGGTCGGCGAAGAAGAACGTCGTTTGCACAACGACGCGCGTCGTTTCGCCCGGCTTCTCGTGTCGGAAATCAAACTTTACAACGAGCAGAAAGTTAAAGAAGGACGCGACGAAAATGATTTGTATGATCGTCTGCGCGAAGCGATTGACCGTTCACGCGAAATGTACGAAAAACGCGTGCAAACGCCGGTTGCCGCAAAATTCGATTATTTTCACTACGAATTGGTTAACAATCTCGCCGAAGGCGAAGAACGAAAACTCGGCGGAAATTATCCGGGATCGAGCGTGTAGAGCAAACGATTTTTGATGAAAGAAAAGCGTTCGGGTTTAACTCCGAACGCTTTTTCTATTTGATGACATTTCTTTTTCAAAGTCGCCGAAAAATTTTCGGCTTGAGTTTCTAATTGACGTTAACTCCGCTGTCGCGTTCCGACGGAACAACGGGACGCGCGGGCGGCGGATTGTCCGGCGAAGTGTGCAAATGAACGGCTTTCCAGTCTTTGCCGATCTGTTTGAAAACGACTGTCATTCGACCCGAAGCCGTTTCGAGTTTTCCGTCATATTCCTGCGATTGTTTCCATTTACAGGTCAAATACGCATTGCCCGCGCCGAGCATTTCGACGCGCAAACCGGTGATTTCCAAATCCACGTTTTTCGTTTTGGCGTAAAGCGAATCGCGCGTTTTTTTCATATTGTCCCAGCCGATGGTCGCCGAGCCGTTGTTATTGAAAAACAGAATTTTATCGCTCTTTTCGTAAACGCTCATCACTTTGTCCGCGTCCGATTGTTCGATTCCTTCGATGAGCCGATCAAAAGTTTCGCGCACCGCTTTGCTTGGGTCGGCTTTCGCCGTCGTTTTTGTTTTCTGGGCGAAAGCTGAAACGCAAAAAATTAATAATACGAATCCTAATACGGCAAATTTCTTCATTTTTATAATTCCTTTTTTTTGACAAATATTTTTACGGGAGAATTTTATAATCGAAAAATCTTAGTTGCAACAATATCGGCTGAGGTTTTCCCGCGATTTTTTCAATCGTCCGCACTTCTTTTGGCAAGCGAAATTGCGCCAAAGAAAAAAGCGGAAAAAAATTACTCGAATTTCTTTCCGCTCTTATTCACATTTTATTCACAAAATCGCAAAATTATTTTTGCAAAAACGTGTTTCTGTTAATCGCTTCGGGATTGCCGACGACGACGAAACGGATATTTTTCATATATTTATCCGCAACGGCTTTGATGTCTTCGGGTTTCACCTGCCGAATTTTATCGAGAAAAACCAGCGAATTGCGCCATCCGCCGCCGATTAATTCGTAGCGCGCGAGTTCGGCGACCTGCGCCGCGTTCGTTTCCTGATTGATGTAATAAGTCGTCAGAAAATAACCGGGAACGCCGGTGAATCCTTCTTCTTCAACGGTCGCATTGCGCATCGCTTCAACTTCGCGCAGCATCACGCTGACGGCTTGATTGGCGTCAACCGCCGTTACGTAAATGTTCGCCGTGTTCGCTGCGTTATCGCCCATTTCCGCGTTCGGCGCGTACGACAGATTGCGTTTCGTGCGCACTTCCTGGTAAACGCGGCTTTGCAGAATCGTCATTGCGACGCGCATCGCGTAATAATCCGGATCGCTCATCGAAGGCGCGGCGAAAACGCCTTTGACGTAATTGGTCGGCAGCGCGCGCGACGTAACATCGAGAGTTGGCGCGGCGAAATTGATTTTCGGCGTCGGCGATTCTTTATAATCGCCGCGCGGCAGTTTGCCGAACGAAGCGGCGACTTGTTTTTGCACGGTTTGCGGATCGAGATCGCCGACAATAACAAGCAAAAGTCGGGAAGTTTGCAGCAGATTTTTGTGGTAAGCACGCAAATCTTCGATTTTTAATTTGCCGATGGTTTCAATCGTGCCGCTCGCTTCGACCGCATACGGATGATCGGCGTAAATAATTTTGTCTTCCAAAACGCCGAGCGAGCTGTCCGGGCTGACCGTCTGATTGCGCAAGCCGGTTAAAATTCGTTCGCGCACGAGATTGAAATCTTCATTCGTAAAAGCGGGATTCAAAAATAGATCAGTGAAAATATCCCACGTGCGATCAAAATTTTGACGCGTTGAAGAAAGCGAAACGACGCCGAAATCGTAGCCGGAGCCGCCGCTGATCGTGCTTCCCGTACGCGCCAGTTCTTTGCGCAGCAATTCGCGCGGAAATTTCTGACTCGCTTCGGTCGCGGTTGAGAGCGTCAAGTTTTCAATTCCCGCGTTGGCGAGCGTTTGATTTTTCACTCCGCCGCGCGTGAAAAGTCCGGCGGAAACCGTCGGCGAACTCGGACGCCGCTTGAAAATCACTTTTAAGCCGTTCACGTCGAATTCGGTAACGAGTTTGTCGGACGCTCCGGCGGCGGAAGTTTGCGCGTAACCGGCGCAAGCGATTGCTAAAAGCAGAAATGCGGAAAAAATAAATTTCATAATAAATATTGCAGCGCGGCGTTTTTCCAAGCTCAAACGAAAGCGCCGCGCTTTTGCTGCCAAACTTATTTGCCGATTAAATCCTGTTCGGTTAATTTTGCGGTCGCCTGCGACGCGGGCGAAATCAGCGCGACGCCGACGTGCGGTTTGCCCTGAATATATGTGGAAACGTATTTTTTAATGTCGTCGCGCGAAACGGCGCGCAGATTTTTATAATAGCCGCGATAATAATCCATTCCGGTCGAACTCCACCAGAAACCCAGAGAATGCGTATATTCGCTGAGTTTTTCGCGGCGATATAAGTCTTCGGCTTCGAGCAGAGTTTTCGCGTTGTTCAATTCTTCGTCCGTGAAATAATTCGGATTGTTAAACTGCGCCACTTCTTTGTAAAAAGCGTCGAGCGCGGCTTTCGCTTTGTCCGGCGCAGTGACCAATGTCGCGCGAATCGGTCCGGTGTTGCGCTGCGTATAATAATGAAACTGCACGCCGACCGCCAAACCCGAATCAATCAGCGCGCGCTGAAAACGCGAATTCGGCTGCTGAATAATGTACGAAAAAACGTCCGCCGCATAAGTCGAAGCGTCGTCTTTGCCGATTGACGGACCGTGCCAGCCGATCTGCATCATCGCGTTTTCGACGTCCTGCGTCACAATTACGCCCTCGCTTTTTTGCAGCGGCGGATGTTCGACAATCGGAAATTTAACAAACGGATCTTCGCCTTTCTTCCAGATGCTGAATAAATCTTCGGCGAGTTTGAAAGCGCGTTCCGGCTGCACGTCGCCGGTAATGATCAGCGCGGCGTTATTTGGAACGTAGTAGCGCGATTGAATCAGCCGCATTTTTTCGGTCGTGGCGGCGGCGACAGTTTCGCGCGTTCCGCCCGGACTTTTACGCGATGGATATTTGTAAAAAAGTTTGTCCATCAGCGTGCGGTCAAGGTAATAAAACGGCTCGGACAACTGGCGGTCGAGTTCGCCCAAAACAACCTGAATTTCCTGCTTGAATTCGCCTTCTTCAAACGACGGATAAAGCATCGCGTCGCGCATAAAACGCATCATCGTCGCGAGATTCGGGCTGGTCGTCGAAAAATAGTAATTAACGTATTCTTCCTGCGTTGTGCCGTTGCGCACATAGCCGAGTTTGTCCACGTCGTTCAAATAACTGACTTCGCCGATCTGCGCTTTGAGCTTGATCTGCTCGGCGCAGTTTTGCCCCATATAATAATTCAAATTGCCGTAGGATTTCGCCAGATCGCAGCGAAAAACCGACACCGCTTGGTTCGATTTGAAAAACATATGTTCGTACAAATGCGACAAACCGTTTAATTCCGGCGGTTCGGTAAACGAGCCGTTGCGCACCGCCATTTCAACCGTCACGAGCGGAACCGCCGCATCCGGCAGAACGATGACTTCCAAACCGTTCGCCAGAGTTTTCGTGACATACGGAATTTTTACGTCGTCCTGCGTTTTCGGCGCGGCGCTGATTGCCTGATTATTGTTTGTTGCTTGCTTTGGTTTCGGGCTTTGTGCAAAATTTAAGTTGAAAAAAGCTGAAAAAATTAACAATGAACCGAGAAAAAATTTATTCACCTTGGAAACTCCAAAAATAAAATGTCAGCGCTAGTTTTTACGCCGATTTCGCAATTAATGTTTTTTAATCTGCCAAATATCAGGAGATCAAAATTTATGGAACGAGACAATATGATGCACGGAGCGCGCACCGCGTTGAATCAAAATATGGAAATGCGCGAATGGTGCGAGCTTTTCTTAAAGGAAAAAGAGCGACACGAAAAACTGGAAATGTCGGACGAAGAATTTGAAAAACACTGGAAATATCACAAACCCGAAATCATGCACGCCGGCGCGGCGGAAGCGGTGATGGCGTATAAAACTCGCAACCAAGACAATTAAGAAACAATTACGAATTACGAATTACGTTAAATCAATTACGAATCGTGAAATTGCGTAATTTAACAATAAAAAAATTACGAATTACGAATTAAAGGTAAAGAAAAGCTTTTTAATTCGTAATTCGTAATCGTTAATTCGTAATTGTTAATTCGTAATCGTTAATTCGCAATTGTCCTTAAACTCCCGGCATCGCTCTTTTCAGCGGTTTGAGCAGCAGAAAAAGCACGATTGACATAAAGACCGCCATCGCACCGAGCACGATAAAAAACGACGATTGATACCAGATGCTCCAGTAAATTCCGATCATTGTCAGCTTGTTGCCGATTGCCGTCGCGACGAACCATCCGCCCATCAAAAGCCCGCGCATTCTGATCGGCGCGACTTTTGAAACCAAGGACAAACCCATCGGCGACAACATCAATTCGCCGAGCGAAATAATCGCGTAAGCCAGAATCAGCCAGAACCAAGACACTTGAAACAGGTAACTGCGCCGCAGAAATTGTTCGCGATACTGCGTTCCGACGCCGGGCGCGACTTGGTTGATCGTGTTGATGTAACTTTGTTCGCCGGAGATTTTCACTTTGGTCGTCTCATCTTCTTTAGCGGAAAACTTAACGTCGTTAATCAGATTTTTTCCGTCGGCGTCTTTCGCCGCCATCATTTTGTCAACCACGTCCGCCGGAACGCCGTCGGCTTTTAAGTTTCCGGCGACGCGTTCGTTGATGCGGAACGAACCGACGGCGTACTGTTCGGGCGTGACCGGCTGGTTTTCGCCGACTTTCGCCGCGCCGTAAAGCACGAAAAACGAAAGCCCGGTGAGCAGCATTCCGATTGCCATTTTCGTCGGCGTCGAAGGTTCTTTGCCGCGTTTGGCGAGCTGTCCCCAAAACCAGACGAGCGGAAACGTCAGAACGATGATCCAGAACGGATTGATTGAATTGGAAATCGTTCCCGAAACGTTCCACGCCGTGTTGTCGTCCGCCCAATAAGTTAAGGTCGAGCCGTTTTGATGGAAAACCATCCAGAAAACGATGACGATGGCGAAAATAACGACGAGTGCCATCACGCGTTTCGAGTCGGGCACCGAATTCATCAAATCTTCGCGGGCTTTTGCAGCGGCGCTCGCGCTGCCTTCATTCTGATCGCTGATGCCGTGCGGCGGCGCGTCAACAGCGGTCGCCGCCGTGTCAGCCGCCTGATTCGGCGATGCGAGCGGATTCTTTTTATCGGTTCCTTCGACCGCGTTTTTGAAAAACCACAAAATTCCGACCGAAATCAACATTCCAAATGCGGCGACGGCGAATGCGGCGTGAAAACCGAAATATGCCTTGACGATTTCCATTACAATCGGAGCAATCCACGCGCCGACGTTGATGCCCATATAAAAAATATTGTATGCGCGGTCTTTGAGCGGGCTGCCTTCCGGGTAAAGATTGCCGACC
>SXVE01000090.1 GCA_005790265.1 Acidobacteriota bacterium
ATTTCAAATTCGCGGTCGAAAATCGTTTTTACACGCTTGAAATCGAAAGCGCGGGCGCGGACGGCAAATTTTCCGATGATTATTACGATGATGATTTTACGGTTTGGACGAATCGCACTGATTATTTCGCGGCGAGAGAAGCGAAAATCCAAGCGGTTTTGAACAATTACGCCGCCGAGCGGAAAAGTTTCCCGCGCGACGAAGCGGAATTTTGGCAGATTCTGCGAAACGGCGGCATTGATTTTGAAGATTTGCGCGACGGTTTCGGTCATCCGCTTTATCTCGAATTTTCCGAATATTCGCGTTACGCCGACCGCGTCAAAACCGAAGTCATCTCAACTTTCGGCGACGAAAAAGGCAAAGAAAAAATATTCGTGACGCCTGTAACGCAAAAACTCGCCGTCATTCGCCTGCGCAGTTTGGGCGCGGACGATGTGCGCAATAACGCCGACGATTTTAATTTGACGACGTTTTCCGGGGTCGTTTCCGAACAGACAAAAGACGACCGCGCGCCGCGCGAATTGAAAACCGAAACGATTTTCAGCGGCGGCAAAGGCGCGATTCGCGGTATCGTTACCGATCAGATTGGCGCAATCATACCGAACGCGGAAATCTCGGCGACGAACGAGCAAACGCCGACTGCTTTTTCGGCTCGAACGGACGAAAACGGCGCGTATTTACTCGGCAATCTGCCGCTCGGAAAATACACGATTAAAGCCGAAAGTCCGGGTTTTCAAACGACGGTAATCCAGAATGTTCCGGTGCGCGCGTCGCTTTTGACCGAACTGAATTTTGAATTGAGAATCGGTTCTGTTGCAGAAACCGTTGAAGTAACAGCCGATGCCGCGACAATGCAAACTTCAGCCAGTTACTCCGCGACAACCGTGCAGGAACAGCAAATCACGTCGCTTCCAAAAGGAAAGAATTTCGACGGGCTTCTAGCGCTTAAACCCGGAATTGCTGATAAAAAAGTGAAAGAAGTAAAAGTTACCGTCGTCGAAGAAACGCAGACGCCGCGTCTTCGTGAATATTTTCCCGAAACGCTTTTGTGGCAACCGGAAATCGTGACGGACAAAAACGGTAAAGCGCGGGTGAAATTCAAGCTCGGCGACAATATTACGACGTGGAAAGTTTACGCCATCGCGTCGGATACAAACGGCAGAATCGGTTTGGCGCAGCAGGAAATCCGCGCGTTTCAGCCGTTTTTCGTTGATCTCGATCCGCCGAAAATTTTGACGGCGGGCGACGAAATCTTTTTGCCGACGCCGGTCAGAAATTACACGGACGCCCGGCAAAAGGTAACGGTTTCGATGGAAAAGCGCGATTGGTTTTCAAACTTAAATTCGCCGAAACAGGAAATCGAGGTGGCGGCAAATGCCAGCGCAAACGCGATTTTCGGTTTTCGCGCCGATAAAGTTATCAAAAGCGGCAAACAAAAAGTGGCGGCGACGGCGGCGAAAGAATCGGACGCGATTGAAAAACCGATTGCGGTTTTGCCGAACGGCAAGGAAATCGTGCAAACGCAAAGCGAAATTTTTCGCGAATCGGCGATTTTCAAAGCCGATTTTCCTGCAAACGCGATTTCCGCAACTCCGAAAACCGAGCTAAAAATCTACCCGAATCTGCTCGCACACGTCGCCGAATCGGTCGAAGCGATTTTGTCGCGTCCGTACGGCTGCGGCGAACAAACTGTTTCTTCAACTTATCCAAACGTTTTGATTTTGAAAATGCTGAAAAACGAACCGGAGTCGAAGTTAAAAACGCAGGCGCAAAAATACACGCGCGAAGGTTATGAACGGCTTTTGAGTTATCAAAAAGCGGACGGCGGTTTTGCGATTTGGGCGAGCGAATCAGCCGATGTCGCGCTGACGGCTTACGCCGTGCGGTTTTTAGCGGACGCGCGCGAATTTATCGAAGTTGACGAAGCGGTCATCAAACAGGCGCACAAATGGCTTGCCGAGCAACAGCGCGCCGACGGAAGCTGGACACGCACTTATTCCTGGGAAAAAGCCGAAGATAAAACGCGCACGAAAATCATTTCAACTTACGTCGCGCGCAGTTTGGCGATGACCGAAAACGGCGGCGCTGACGGAAAATCGAAAGAAATTTCGGCGACGCTGCAAAAAGCTTTTGTTTATCTCAAAGAGCGCAACGAGGAAATTGACGAACCGTTTGCGCTGGCAAATTATGCGCTCGCGCTGCTCGACACAAATCAGAAGCAAGCCGCTGCGCCGATCATTGAAAAACTTGAAAAAATGGCGCTCTCCGAAAGCGACCGGACTTACTGGAATCTCGAAGCGAACACGCCGTTTTACGGTTGGGGAACGCCGGGAAGAATTGAAACGACGGCGCTCGTCGTGCAGGCGCTCGTTAAATTTAATATTCAGGACGCACAATTGAAGAATGAAAACGAGAAATCGAAAAACGATAATTTGATTTCGCGCGGAACGATGTTTCTGCTGAAAAACAAAGATCGCTACGGCGTTTGGTATTCGACCCAAACGACAATCAATGTTTTGGACGCGATTCTCGCCGTCGTCGGCAATCGCGAAGGCGAAACGAGCGCGGAAAACCTGGCGCGAACAGCGGAGATTTTCGTGAACGGGCGAAAAGTAAAAGACATCGCGCTTCCGCCGTCACAACAATTGACTTTTCCGATTGCGGAGAATCTGCCGATCACAGCGGCGGGAAATCAAATCGAGGTAAAAATCAACGGCAATTCGTCGGCGACGATGGCGCAAATCGTCAACACGCATTACGTTTCGTGGAATGATTTCGCGGCGGACGGGAAAAATATTAATCAATCGAGACAGATTCGGCTCGATTACGATTGCGACAAACTAAACGCGAAAATTATGGATGAAATCACCTGTTCGGTCGCCGCCGAGCGCGTCGGATTTCGCGGCTACGGAATGCTTTTAGCGGAAATCGGCATTCCGCCCGGCGCGGACGTTGATCGCGCGAGTTTGGAAAAAGCCGTGCAGCAATTTCGCAGCTTCAGCCGCTACGAAATATTGCCCGACAAAATAATCGTTTATTTATGGGCGAATCCGGGCGGCACGCGCTTTGATTTCAAATTCAAATCGCGTTACGCGATCAACGCGCAAACCGCGCCGTCTGTTATCTACGATTATTATAACGACGAAGCGCGGGCGACATTAGCGCCGTTAAGATTTTCGGTGAAATAAAGAATATAGGAAGCTGATGAACGCCGATTAAACTGATAAGCGCGAATTAAGAAAATAGAATTTGGCGGTGAGCCAAAAGTAATCTTTTTTACTTTCGGCTCACCGCCAAAAATTTAACGGCACTTTGAGTTTTTAAAACTTAAATTTTTTTCCGTGCAAATCCGCCCGATCCGCGTTTATCCGCGTCCTATTTCTCCAAATTTATTCGCCGTTCGGATTTTCGTCTAAAATCACTTCGGGAAATTCGGCGGCGAATTGTTCGTGCGGTTTGGCGTCAATTTCGCCGCGCAGAGCGCGCGTGCCGACGTTTGCTTTGAATTTTCCGTTTTCGTCGTAAAGACGGCGGTATTGCGCGGCGTTGCGAATGACGCCTTGCACGTAGCCTCTGGTTTCTTTGAACGGAATCGCTTCGACGTATTCGTCAATTTCAAACGGCAGCGTGTTTTGCCACGAAACGACGCGTCCCGGTCCGGCGTTGTAGGCGACCGCCATATATTCGATGCGCCCGTATTTAGTTAATTGATCGCGCATATACGCCGTGCCGAGTTCGATATTGAGCGCCGGTTGAAACAGCGTCGAGCCGTCAATCGCGGCGGTCGTTCCGTATTTTTTTCCCATCATTCGCGCCGTCGGAATCAAAAGCTGCATCAAGCCGTAAGCCTGCGCGCCGGATTTGGCGCGCGGGTTGAAAACCGATTCCTGACGAATCAAACCGGCAACTTGAAAAGGATCGAGGCTGCGCTGTTTCGCCCAGTATTTAATGTCGTTCCAGTTGGTCAGCGGATAAAAAATGTCCCATTCTTCGGTTCCCATTTCTTCCGGATTCATCTGCGAATAATCCGGGTAGCTTTTTGCCAAAGCGAGCAGCGCATTAACGTTATCGCCTTTCAAGCGGTAATGTTTGGCGAGCGCTAAATTGATTTTCGGACTGTTTTGCGCTGTTTCCTGCGCGGTGCGAAGTTCCTCGATTGACCAGTCGAAAAGTCCGACGGTGGCTAATTCTTCCGATTTCTCGGCGCGGGCTAATTCGCGCGCCGTCGAAGTTTCCGGCGCAACGGTAACGGTTTTCAGATTGGCAATCGCTTTCGGAATCAAAGAATTAGCGGGAAATTGCGGCGGCGTCTGGCATTGTCCGCGACCGCGCAAACCGGTCAGCCGTTGCAGCGCGATATAACCGTACCAATTCGCCGCGTAGCGATGGGTGACAGCGTCGTAAAGCGCGCACGATTCCGGCATTTTTCCGGCTCGTTCGGCGTCGCGCGCCGCCCAGTAACCGGCTTTGCCGCGATTGGTCGTGTCTTTGTCAACGTAGCGCGCGAGATGTTCGACGAGCATTTGCGAAGACTGCGCGAAATTCGAGTTTTCGTGTTCCATCCAGGCGAGCTCAAACTGCGCCGGTGCAACTTCGACCGCATTCGGATAAGCGGAAACGGCGGTGCGCAAAAAATAAGTTTCGTCCGGTTTGTTTTTCGCGTCGCGCGCCGCCATTCCGGCGTCAACCAAGGCTTTCGGCGTCCAGACGCTTTGCGGAAACGTGCGGCGCATCGTTTCGAGCGTTTCGCGCGCCGGTGCCCATTGCCGCGCTTTCGCATAACCGACGGCGAGCTGATAAAAGCCTTCTTCCTTTTCGGGAGCCGTCTGCGGAACGGCGTTCAGCGCTGTTTGCGCGTCGCTCATTCGGCGCAGATTAATCAACGATTTTACTCGCCGCAAATGCGTCTGCGCAGTTGCCGTTGCCGGGTAAAGCTGAATTAAATTGGCGTAAGCCGTCTGCGCTTCCGCGTAATTTTTCGCGGTGTAGAGACGTTCGGCGCGCGTCTGAATTTCTTCTTTGGTTTGCGGCGCGAGCGGCTGACCGAACATTGTCAATTTCGTTTCCGCTTCTTTCGCCTGGTCGGTTCCAGCCGCGTAAAAATAAACGCGGCGGTAAAATTTGACCGCTTCCGATTGATTTCCCTGCGCTTCATAAGATTTGGCGGTTAAAAGCAGCGCGTCCGGCTGATTTTTATCGCTCAAATTTTTCAAAAAATTCGGAATCTGACCGATTTGCCCGGACTGTTCCGCCGAATTAGCCCACAGCAGTTTCGCATTTTCCGCGCGCAGCGATTCGGGATATTTTTCGGCTAATTCGGCAAAAGCGTTCATCGCTTCGGCGTGTCTGCCCGTTTGCTGCAAAGCGCGACCGCGCAGCCAGAGCGCGTAATCGCCGAGCTTTGTTTTTTGGCTGAAATCCGGCGCGCTTAAAATCTGCGCCGCGCCGCCGAAATCGTTGTTTTCAAATTTGATGCGGGCGCGCAAAAGTTTGGCGAGCGTTCCGGTGCGCGTTTTAGCGTAGCGATTTTCGATTTCGAGCACTGCCGATTCGGACGGAAGTTTACCGTCTTTGGTCAATTGGCGAATCGCTTGCAGCGCGTCGTCTTCGGTCAATTCCCGCACGCCGAGCGCCGTGCAGCTCGTCGTCAGCGGAATCAAAAGCAGTCCGCAGGCGAATATGAAAACGGTTAATGCCGAAGCGAATTGAAGCCGGATTGTCGTGTGTTTAATCATCTGTTGTTACTCCGAATTTTTGATGCGAAAAAAGAGGGAATTTCTGTCCTGGCGCGGCGGCAGAAAAGTCTTTCCAAATACTTTTTTCCAGTATATGATAGCAGAGAAATTTCCTGACTTCGGAGTATCGCCAAATGAAATTTTTTCTTCTCACCGCCGCGTTTATTTTCGCATTCGCTTTCACTGTTTTTTCGCAGACGCCGACAGTTTCGCCGACGCCGCCGGTTGACAATGATGATGTCGTCAAAATTTCGACAGCGCTGATTCAAATTGACGCGACCGTGACCGACAAAAACGGCAAAGTCATCACTGATTTGAAACCGGAGGAAGTGGAAATTTACGAAAACGGCAAGCGGCAGGAGATAAGCAACTTCTCGTTTATTTCCAACGTGCGCGCTCTCGAAGAAGCCCCGAAAAAAACAAAGGAAAAAACCGTCGCCGCGCCGCTCGCGCCCGGCACGCTTCGCCCCGAACAAATCCGGCGCACGATGGCGCTTGTGGTTGACGATCTGACGCTTTCTTTTGAAAGCGTTTATTATGTGCGCCGCGCGCTGAAAAAATTCGTTGACGAGCAAATGCAGGACGGCGATATGGTGGCGATTATTCGCACCGGTGCGGGTATCGGCGCATTGCAGCAGTTTACGACCGACCGCCGACAGCTTTACGCCGCGATTGAAAAAGTGCGCTGGAATCCGGCGGGCGCGGGCGGAATCGGCGCATTCGCTCCGATTGAGGCGACCGCGCTCGAACGCGCTAAAGCGATGGGCGCGCAGATTAGTGACGAACAATTGGCGGCGGAAAAAGCCTCGCTTCAGGGCGCAAACGATTTTCGCGGCGACGTTTTTGCGACTGGAACGCTCGGCGCGATCAATTACATCGTGCGCGGAATGGAAGAATTGCCCGGACGAAAATCAATTATGCTGATGAGCGACGGATTCAAGCTGTACACGAAAGATGAAGGCGGTTTTATGGATTCGACGCGCGTGTTGCGCTCGCTGCAAAGTTTGATTGATCTGGCAAATCGGGCGTCGGTCGTCGTTTACACGATGGACGCGCGCGGATTGCAGACGCTCGGCGCGACCGCCGCCGACGACACGAGTTCGCTTTCGTCCGAGCAGATCGAAGGACGCTTGAGCGACCGCCGCAACGAACTTTTTGATACGCAGGACGGTTTGCGCTATTTGGCGCGGCAAACCGGCGGCACTTCGATTATCAACAACAACGATTTGAACAGCGGAATTCGCAAAATGCTCGACGATCAAAGCTATTACTTAATCGGTTATCAGCCGGACGAAGAAACTTTCGACCCGAAAACGCGGCGTTTCAACAAGCTCGATATTAAAGTCAAACGCGACGGCGCGCGCGTTCGCTACCGCAGCGGATTTTTCGGCGTGAATGACGAAGAAACCGAAAAACCGGCTGCCAATCTGACCGCCGCGCAGCAAATTAAAAACGCTTTGACCTCGCCGTTCGCCGTTAATGACATTTCACTGCGACTCAACGCGCTGTTCGGCAGCGACGCGAAACAGGGCGCGTTTGTGCGTTCTTTTCTGCACGTCGGCGCGAAAGATTTGACGTTTTCCAGTGAGCCGAGCGGCGATAAAAAAGTGGTTTTCGATCTGCTGGCGGTCGGTTTCGGCGACAACGGAGTTCCGGCTGAACAAATCAGCAAAACTTACACGCTGACCATCAAAAAAGAGAATTTTCAAAATTTTCAGAAAAACGGATTCGTTTACGATTTTACGTTTCCGATTAAAAAAGCCGGAGCTTATCAATTTCGCGTCGCGCTGCTCGATAAAGCGACGGGCAAAGTCGGTTCGGCAAATCAGTTTGTCGAAGTGCCGAATTTGAAAAAAGAACGACTGACAACTTCGGGCATCGTGCTCGAAAACATCGCTTACGAAGAATTGATGCGCCGCAACAACGGGCAAAACGTCAGTGAAAACAAGCCTTTATCCGATTATTTAATGGCGACTTCGCTGCGGCAGTTCAAACGCGGAACGGTTCTGACTTATGTAACGGAAATTTACAATGCCAAGCTCGACGCGGCGAGAAACGTCAGCGGCACGTTTTATCCGCGACTTTTTCGCGACGGCAAATTGATTTTTGAAGGAAAACCGCAGCCGATTCCGTCCGCCGATCCAAACGGCACAGCGAAAATCTCTGTTTCCGGCGCGCTCAATCTCGGAACCGAAATGCAGTTTGGCGAATACGTTCTGCAAATCGTCGTCAACGATAATTTGCAAAAAGAAAAACGCCGAACCACGACGCAATTCGTCCAGTTTGAAGTAATCGAATAACCGTCAAATCAATCGAATAATTCGCTCTGTTTAAAGATTCGTCTCAACTTTTAAAGCATTTCCTGATTCAGTAATCAGGAAATGCTTTCGATTTTCGCGGCGTTCGCATCCGGGTTTGCGGGCGAACCGGCGGAAGTTTTGTTTTCCAGTTTTTCATCTTTGACGCGGCGTTCCTGTTCCATTTCTTTAGATAAAAAATAATTGAGCGCCGTGCGCACGACCGCAATCGCGCCGAGCTTGCCGATTTGATCCCACGAAGGCGCAATCGCCGTCGAAAGAATGTCGGCACCGAGCTGAAATTCGAGCGCGAGCGCCAAATAACGCGCGAGCAGCAATCGAATTTTCGTGTAACCTTCATCGTCCGAAGCGAAATGAACGCGCGCGAACTCGAAAACCGCGAGAAAAACGCCGACGGCGATAATTGCCGTTCCGGTCGTTTCGACGATCAAACGAAGCCACGAAACCAGATTGATGACCGTCGGTTCGATGAAAGTTTCGCTCGGCGCGCCGATTAAACCGCTCGCGCTTTCCTGAAAAATAAATACGGCAAACAGCGATTGAAGCATTAGACAACTTTTGCGAAAACGTCCAAAATAATAAAGCTGTATTATTAAATCAAACTTTTCCGCAATCGCAAATTTTTTCTCGTGCAGATAAAAAAAATAGAATTAATCGAAATCAATTTACCGCTCGTTCATTTTTTTGAAACGAGTTTCGGCAGAACTTACGAGCGCAGAATTATTCTCGCGCGCGTCGAAGACGCAAACGGCAACGAAGGCTGGGGCGAAGCGACGTGCGGCGAAACGCCGTCTTACTGCGAAGAATGGACGGAATCGGCGTGGACGGTTTTGGAAAAAATTCTCGCGCCGCTCGTCGTCGGCAGAACGATCGAATCGGCGGCGAAAGTCTGGGACGCGATGAAACAAATTCGCGGCAACCGAATGGCGAAATCGGCGATTGAAACGGCGTGCTGGGATTTGGAAGCGAAAAGTTTGAACGTTCCGTTGTGGCGACATCTCGGCGGCGTTAACCAGGAAATTTCGTGCGGCGTTTCCATCGGCATTCAAGATTCGGTCGAACAGCTTTTCGAGAAAATTCAAACGGAATTAGACGCCGGTTATCAGCGCATCAAAATCAAAATCGCGCCGCATTGGGATTACGATGTAATCAAACGCGTGCGCGAACATTTCGGCGATATTACATTAATGGGCGACGCGAATTCGGCTTACACGCTCGCCGACATTGATAAATTGAAAAGCCTCGACGAATTCGATTTGATGATGTTAGAGCAGCCGCTCGCGTATGACGATATCGTTGACCACGCCAAATTGCAGCGCGAAATCAAAACGCCAATTTGTCTCGACGAGCCGATTCGCTCGCCCGACGACGCGCGCAAAGCGATTGAACTCAAATCCGGCAAAATCATCAACCTCAAAAACGGTCGCGTCGGCGGACACACGCAATCGAAAGAAATCGAACAAATCTGCCGCGAAGCGGGCGTTCCCGTCTGGTGCGGCGGAATGCTCGAATCCGGCATCGGACGCGCGCACAACATCGCCATCTCCACGCTCGCCGGTTACACAATGCCCGGCGACGTTTCCGCTTCAAAAAGATATTGGGCGGAAGACATCATCGCGCCCGAAGTCGAAGTTTCAAAAAACGGAACAATTATCGCGCCGGAAAATGGGGGAATCGGTTTTGAAGTCAAACGCGACAGAATTAACGAATTAACGGTTAGAAAAGCGAAAATCTCATTTTAAGAAAAACTTCTCCACGAAGAACACCAAGTATTTAAAGTTAATTTTTCGTGTTCCTTCGTGGATAATCACTTTTTACAATCTCCAAAACAGCGGCAGAAAAATCATCGCGACGGCGAATAAAATTAGCGAAAGCGGAATTCCGATGCGCATATAATCACGGAAATTGTAGCCGCCGGGACTCATTACCAAAACATTGACCGGATGACCGAGCGGCGTGATGAACGCCATCGAAGTGGCGAGCGCGACGCCCATTGCGAGTGCGCGCGGGTTGATTTGGGTTTGTTCGGCGATGCGAATGGCGACGGGCGCGATGACGGCGGCGACGACTGCGCCGTTGACGGCTTGCACCAAAAGCGTGGTGACGATAAAGAGCGCGGCGAGCAGCGCGAGCGAACCGTAGCCGCCGAAAACGGCGACGACTTCGTTTGCCATCAGTCCGGCGGCGTTCGTTTTTGTCAGGGCGATGCCCATCGGCAACATTCCCGCGACAAGAAAAATGCTGTTCCAGCCGATTGACGAATACGCCTGTTCGGTCGTTAAAATTCTGGTCAGCATCATCGCGAGCGCGCCGCCGAGCATTACCGCGCCGGTCAAATCGGGCAAAATCACGGCGAGAACGATTGTCGCGACGAAAATCATCAACGCGGCGCGTCCTTTTCGGGAACGGTAATCGCGGTTTCTTCTTTCGACGCGAGCAAAATGATTTCGGGATCATCGCCGAGCAGAGCGATTTTTTCGCGCGTTCCCTGCAAAAGCAGCGCGTCGCCGAACGCGAGCGGAATTTCCGCCAAATCAACGATGATTTCCTGATCGCCGCGCCAAACGGCGAGCGCCGTCATTCCGTATTTTTCGCGGAAATGCGCTGAGCGCAATGTTTCGCCGATTAAGCGCGAACGCGGCGCGAGCATCGCTTCGACAACTTCG
>SXVE01000091.1 GCA_005790265.1 Acidobacteriota bacterium
AAACTGCGCGTGGTGGCGACGAAGCCGGGAAATGCGCGCGTTTACCGTTTTGATCAGATGCTCGCCGCGCTTGCGCGCGAAACTTTGTGGCTGACCGACGCTTATTTTGCCGGAACAAGCGCGTATATTGAGTGTTTGCGTTCCGCCGCCGCTGACGGCGTGGACGTGCGATTGCTGCTTCCGGCGGCGACCGATATTGCCGTGATGCAGACGATTTCACGCGCCGGTTATCGCAGTCTGCTCGAAGCGGGCGTGCGCATTTACGAATGGAACGGTCCGATGCTGCACGCGAAAACGGCGGTGATTGACGGATTCTGGTCGCGTGTCGGTTCGACGAACCTGAATGTCGCGAGCTGGCTTTCCAACTGCGAAATTGACGTTTTAGTTGAAGACCGCGATTTCGGGCGGCAAATGCAGGAAATGTATCTCGCCGATTTGGAAAACGCGACGGAAATTTGTCTGAACGAAAAACGCAAAGCGCGTCCGGTTGTTCAAGACGACAAGCAGCGGCGAAAACGCGGCGCGAAGGCGGCGAGTTCGAGCAGTTCGGCGCGCTTTGCGCCGTCGGCAATCGCCATCGGCAGCGCGCTCGGTTCTTCGATTTCGGTTAACAAACGCCGCCCGCTCGGAATGATGGAAGCGCGCATTAACGGCATCGGCGCGACGCTTTTGCTGATTTTCGGCGGCGTCGCGCTTTTCTATCCGAAAATCGTCGCGATTCCGCTCGGCATTATCGCCGTCTGGTTCGCCGTTTCGCTATTTGTCAATTCGTATCAATTGCTTCAGCAAGCGCAAAAAGCGGAAAACGGAACGGATGACAAAAATCAATTTGTGCAGGAAAACAGCGAAACGAAAAATCATTCAGACGACAATTTGCGCGATCAAAATTAGCGATTTGCCGAATTTAGAAGGTGCGAACGATGAAAGACACATTTCGCGTGGCGACTTACAATATTCACAAATGCAAAGGGCTCGATTTTCAAACGAGTCCGCTGCGCATCGCCGATGTTTTACGCGAAATTGACGCCGATATTATCGCTTTGCAGGAAGTCGTTTCGGTGCAAAATGCGGCGGCGAAAGAAGATCAGGCGCGGTTTATCGCTGAGGAAATCAATTTTGATTACCGTCTCGGCGAAAACCGAAAACATCTCGGCGGACTTTACGGCAACGTCGTTTTAACGAGATTCCCGCTCGTTGAAACGAAAAATTTCGATATTACCGTCAAAGGTCGCGAGCCGCGCGGCTGTCTGCACGCCGACGTGAAAATCGGCGCGAGCGATTATCTGCACATCTACAACATTCATCTCGGCACGGCTTTTTTCGAGCGGCGCAAACAGGTTTTGCGGCTGCTCGACGACGAAATTCTTAATCGCCACCATTTCGCGCCGCGCATTATGCTCGGCGATTTTAACGAATGGACGCACGGTTTAACGTCGCGTCTTTTGCGCGCGCATTTTCGGTCGGCTGATTTGCGCGAGAATTTTAAAATCAAACGAAGTTATCCGGGCATTTTGCCGTTTCTGCATCTCGATCATATTTATTACGATCATCACCTGAAAATCGAAAACGCTTTCGTGCATCGCAGCCGTCTCGCGCTCGTCGCTTCCGATCATTTGCCGCTCGTCGCCGATTTTCGTTTGAAATAATTATTTGAAATAATTTTTGTTTGAAATTGAAAAGTCTTCGGTTACAATCGAATCAGCGGAATTTTCTCACCGTTTGCCAAGCAAAAATTCGTCCTTTAAAATCCGAAATTTAAAATATGCCTTCTGGAAAAACGCACGATGCCGTCACATTTTTTTTCGCCGCGCCGGTGCTTGTTGCCGCGTGGAAACTGACGGACAGCGTTTCGATTGCCGCCGTTGTCGCAATCGCTTTTTTAATCGGCGGTTTGATGTTCGGTCCTGACCTCGACACGATGAGCAAGCAGTATACGCGCTGGGGATTTTTGCGTTTTTTGTGGTATCCGTATCAGGTTTTTTTCAAACATCGTTCGCGCTGGTCGCACGGTTTGATTTTCGGCACTTTTTTGCGCGTCGTTTATTTTATCGGCGTTCTCACTTTGCTTTCATTCTTGTTCGCGTATATTTTCGCCGTTTATTACGGCGCGGCTCTGCCGAATTTGATCGAGTACACAAAAATCTGGCAGCAAATCGGCGAATTCGTGCGGGTAAATTGCGGCGAAAACGCTTTTGCGGCGGTTTTCGTCGGTTTATGGATCGGCGCGGCGAGTCATACACTAACCGACATCGCGGGAACTTTCGTCAAAACCGGACGCGTTACAGAGTTTCTTTAAAAACAATTTGAAAACAGTTTAATGCCCGCGAAACACACGAAATATACGAAATTAAAAACAGTTTTGTCTTAATCTTCGTCTATTTCGTGTGTTTCGTGAGTTAAATTAATTTCTTTTGAAAGTTTCCAAACAGCTTCAAATTATTTGTTGGTCGTCGTTAAAATCGCTTCCGCCACTTTTTCGATCATCGGCGATAAAACGTCTTCGCCGTCGGATGCGGCTTTGGCTTTCAGCGAATTCGCCGCTTTTGCCGTTCCATCGGCGGCGGACGTTAAATTATATTCGAGCGTAAATTGATCTTTCGATTTCGTGTTCGACGCCATTCCCGCCGCCGAATAAATGGCGCTCTGCGCGACCGAACCGGCGACGTGTCCGGCGACGCTGCCGGTGACGCCCGCAACGGGAGCGACGCTGCCCAAAACCGGCGCGAGCTTTTTGAACATTCCCATTCCGCCGCCTTTTTTCTGCGTTACCGTCATCTGCAAAATGTAATCGCAGTCTTTTTCCTGCGCTTCGCCGTTTACCGCCGAAGCCAAACGCGCTTCGAGCGGCACGATTTCGATGTTTGAACCTTGCAAATACTGACCGACCAAATCGCGAATGCCGGCAGCCATCATTGCGTTGTCCACGCCTTCGGAAAACTGCGCTTTCGGCAGCGCGACGCCGACGCGAATAATCGTTGAAGAAACGTGCGGCTGCGCGTTCGGCGCTGCCGTAGAAATTTGCTGACCGTACGAAACGGTTGCTCCGAAAATTGAGAAGACAGCGATAAAAAATAAAATAGCGAATGATTTAACAGATAAATTTTTCATGTTGATTTTCACTCCGAAAAGGATTTTCAGACAAAGTAATTTCGTCTTTCGCTAGATTAACGCGCGGCAAAACCGAAAAAAGTATCAGCAGGAGAGAAAAGAGAATTCGTCGGCTTTGAAAAAACGAAAAGTGAAGATTGAGCACGGATTTTTACTAAAAAGCTAGTGCAAAAATCGCCGAGTGATTTTTGCACTAGCTTTTTAATAACGAAAGCGAAAATCTGTATGACAAAAGCGAAAACAGAGTTGTGAAAAAGAGTTTTGGGCTTTTTCAATTTCCGTTTTCGCCTTTTATTAATGTTCCCGATTGAATTTATTTAACGATTTTTTCGCAGCGCGACGAGCCGCAATGCTTGGCGGCGAACGGCGTCGGAAATATTGCGGTTGCCGGTCATTGCTTCCAGATCGCGCAGCTGCAAACGCGTTAAAATCGTCATTACATTCGCAATCGGCGTGCGCGGATTGCGCGCCAGATTATGCACGATTGTGTAGTTGCGTGCCCAGTTGCGGTTAATCGCCACCTGCCGCAAAACTTCTTCGGGAACGGTGCGCATCGCCGCGATTTTTTCGATTTCCTGTTCGGTAATGCGCGCGTTTTCGATCACGGCTTGCGCGACGATGCGGTTCGGATCGCGAATCAGAATATTGCGCGCTTCGCGGTCGCCCTTCATTGCGAGCCGCACGCGATCCTTCATTCGCATTCGCATAATGCGGTTGAGCATCGAAATTCGTTCGCCGGAAACCTCGTCGTTTTCCCCTTTCAGCTCGCCGAGAATTTTTCCGATCAGCGCCTCGCGCTGCGCGTCGCTTTCTTCGTAAAATTCTTCGAGGTATTCGAGCGAGAGCCACGAATCGTCAGTTTCCGCATCGGGAACTTCGATCATTTCGGCGAGAAAAAGCGCGTCTTCCAAACTCAGTGCGGTTTCCGCCGATTCAACGAATTCAGCGGCGGCTTCTTTGCCTTGCGCGCGCAGTTCGCCCGCGATTTGCTCGGCGCCGCGTTCTTTTTCAAAAAACTCGCGCTTTGTTTCCGCCGCGCGTCGTTCGGCTTCCGATGTGCGATGCGGATTGCTGATAATTGATTCGATAATCTCCGGCGCTTGAATCAAAAGCTGCTGATTGAGCGCAATAAATTCGAGCAGTTCGCCGCTTTGCGTGCGGCGGGCAAATTGCGCGATTGCTTTCGGCGGCGTGTTCGGGTTGGTCAAAACGGCTTCGTAAACTTCGTTCGGCAAATTCTCCCGCTCGCTGAAAAATCCGAGCACCTGCGGCGCAATGTCGCTGATTTTTAGAGTGTTTTTAAGTTCATCGTTATTTTGTTCGGTCAGTGTCGCCGCCGCGTTTTGCGCGAGTTCCGCATCGTCCGTCTGCGCGAACGCGACGAGAACTTCAAGCAAATCGCTGTGCTGCAACGGCAAAATTCCGCGCGCGGCGGCAAGCAGCGCCGGACGCGGCGCGGTTTGCTGAATAATAGCTTTCACAGCCGGATTGGTCGAATGAACTTCAAGTGACATAAAAACTGGAGTTAACGGGCAATAGAAATTTATAGAATCTGTCGGCGTAATAAACGCTCGTCGGCGCAGACATTTTATCACAGCCTGTTATTAGACAAGTGCAATCTTGACTAACACCTACGCGTAAATTAGTCTAAATGTTTTGGAAACCGTTTGTTTTTGAATCAAGTTTCCGGCAAATCATAGATTTTTGTTACTTTAAACAATTCCTAAAAATGGTGAAAGAAGAATTAAAAAAATTGATTGCGGACAAAAATGCCCGCATCGGCGTTATCGGATTGGGTTATGTCGGACTTCCGCTAATCGTTGAGTTTGCGCTCAAAGGTTACGAAACGGTCGGCTTTGAAGTTGACGAGAAAAAAGTCGGCACGCTCAACGCGGGCGAATCGCACATCGTTGACGTGCCCTCAGAAAACGTGCGCAAAGTTTTCGATGCGAACAAATTCCACGCGACCACCGATTTCAGCGAATTGAACGGCTGCGACGTGATTATCATCTGCGTGCCGACGCCGCTTCGGAAAACAAAAGATCCGGATATGTCTTATATTTTAGCGGCTGGCGAACAGATCAAAAAATATGCCAGACGCGGACAGCTGGTGATTTTAGAATCAACGACTTATCCGGGAACGACCGACGAAGTTTTGCAGCCGATGATTGAAGAAGCCGGTTTGAAACTCGACGAAGATTTTCTTTTGGCATTTTCGCCGGAACGAGTTGATCCGGGCAATCCGCAGTTTCAAACGCACAATATTACGAAAGTCGTCGGCGGAGTCGGCAAAGATTCGACCGAAGTTGCCGCGCAATTATATGCGGAAATAGTCGGCGACGTTCACGCCGTGTCTTCAGCACGAGTCGCCGAAGCCTGCAAACTTTGGGAAAACACTTTCCGCGCCTCAATATCGGAATGGCGAACGAAATGGCAAAGGTTTGCAACGCGCTAAATATTGATACGTGGGAAGTTGTTCGCGCGGCGGCGACTAAACCGTTCGGCTTTATGCCGTTTTATCCAGGACCGGGAATCGGCGGACACTGCATTCCGCTCGATCCGCATTATTTGTCGTGGAAAGCGCGCCAGCACGGTTTCGATTCGCAATTTATCACGCTCGCCGAGCAGATCAATTCGGGAATGCCGAAATACGTCGTCGAACTCGTCCGCGATGCTTTGAACGGCAATCAAAAGTCAGTCAACGGCTCAAAAATCTTAATTTTAGGCGTGGCGTATAAAAAAGATATTGATGATATGCGCGAATCACCGGCGCTTTCGGTGATTGATTTGCTTCGGTCGCAGGGCGCGGAAGTCGTTTATCACGATGCGTTTGTGCCGGAAGTAACTTTCGATCACGCTTACACGATCGGCGCGGGCGATCCGCTTTACAATCAGGAATTGACCGACGAATTAATTAAATCCGCCGATTGCGTCGTCATCTGCACCGAACATTCGGGCGTGGATTACAAAAACGTCTGCGAACTTTCGTCCGTTATCGTTGACACGCGCAACGCGCTCAAAGAAGAAACGCGCGACGGCAGCAAAGCGAAAATCGTTCGCTTGTGAAAATAGTAAGCAGTGAGCGGTGAGCAGTAAGCAGTGAAAACTGTCTTGACTGCTCACCGCTCACTGCTTACTGCTTACTATCAATATGTTGAAAATTCTGAACATCGTCGGCGCACGTCCGAATTTTATGAAGATCGCGCCGATTGTCCGTGAGATGGCGCGGCGCGGCGATGAATTTCAGCCGCTCATCGTTCACACCGGACAGCATTACGACGAAGCGATGTCCGATTCTTTTTTTCGTGATCTCGGCATTCCGAAGCCCGATTATCATCTCGAAATCGGTTCGCATTCGCACGCCGTTCAGACCGCGAAGATTATGACGGCGTTCGAGCCGATTGTTTTGCAGGAAAAGCCGGATTGGGTTTTGGTCGTCGGCGACGTTAATTCGACGATTGCGTGCGCGCTGGTTTGTGCCAAATTAAACATCAAAATCGCCCACGTCGAAGCCGGTTTGCGTTCGCGCGACCGCACGATGCCCGAAGAAATCAACCGCATTTTAACCGACGCGATTTCCGATTTGCTGCTGACGACGAGCGAAGATGCGGACGAAAATCTAAAAGCGGAAGGCGTGAGCGGCGACAAAATAAAATTCGTCGGCAACGTGATGATTGATTCGCTTTTCTACAATCTGGAAAAAGCGAAAACCTTGAAAGTTCGTGAAAATTTAAATTTGGACGGCAAAGATTACGCCGTTTTGACGCTGCATCGCCCGTCAAATGTTGACGAAAAAGAAGTTTTCGGCGGATTGCTCGAAGCGGTCGCGGCGATTTCGGAAGAAATGCCCGTTATTTTTCCCGCACATCCGCGCACGAAAGCGAATATCGCACGATTCGGTTTCGCCGCGCTGCTTGAAAGTTCTAACATCAAACTCATCGAACCGCTCGGTTATCTCGATTTTATGAATCTTTACGCAAGCGCAAAAATCGTGCTGACCGATTCGGGCGGCTTGCAGGAAGAAACGACCGCGCTTTCGATTCCGTGTCTGACCCTGCGCGAAAACACCGAACGCCCGATCACGATTTCGCACGGCACCAATGTTTTAGTCGGCACGAATCCGCAGAAAATAAAAAATGCAGCTTTCGAGATTCTGAATAACCAAAGCGCAGTTGACAAAAAAATTCCGCCGCTGTGGGACGGACACGCGGCGGAACGAATTTGTAATGCTTTGATAAATCAGGCGGCTTGATAGATGAGCGGTCGAAAGCGCGGCGCGGGAATCGGTTTGCCGTTCGCTTCGGCGGCTTCGAGCCAGGCTTTTTTCGCCTTTAACACTTCGCTCAACGCTTCTTCAGGCGTTTCGCCGAAAGCCGAACAATTTTTTAAATCCGGAATGTCGGCGATGTAGCCTTCATCATCGTCGCTGTAAAATAAATTAACGTGATAATCCCTCATTGTTCGTCCTCCGCCTGTAAATTATAGCGTTCGATCAACTGCAAAAGTTGTTTCAATTGATACGGCTTTATTTTTCCTTTGACGTTCTGCAAATTCACCAACTCGGAAATCTGCGGGTGAACGAGAATATGATGGCTGCCACTGATGCGGTCGAGACGAAAGCCAAACAACTCTGCACAAGTCGTTGCATCCGTAAAACTTATGTTTTTTGAACCCGACAAGAGCTTTTTGAGAAGTTTGGTTTTCTTCATCAGTCACCATACGTTTATTTAGCAGGCGCGCTTTCCATCGGATAGCCTGCGTCTTTCCAGGCTTTCGTGCCGCCGAGCAGGGCAAATGCGTTTCCAATTCCTTTTTCTTTTAATTTAGCAACCAGACCGGCGCTTGTGTGTTCGCTCGGTCAGGAACAGTAGGCAATAATTTTTTTGCCCGTCGGAATTTCCTTGTATTTCGCTTCAAAAGCCTCCATCGGCATGTTGATCGCGCCTTTGATATGTTCCTGTTTGTAAGCGGTTTCGGCGCGCGTGTCCACAAAAACCACGTTGCCGGCGTCGAATTCTTTTTTCGCATCAGCCAGATTGACGCGCGGCGCATCATCCTCGTGACCGTGCGAATCGGTTTGCGCGGCGGCATTACTGGTTGCCGTCGAAGCCGTGTTGGTCGCTCGCGCCGTTTCGACTTTGAGCGGCGGTGCTGGATTCTGACAAGCCGTTAAAACGCCCAAACCGAGCATTAAACCGACTGTCGTCGTTAATAAAATACGCATTTGTTACCTCCAAAATAATCTGAAAAATACGATTAACAACCAGCGTTTTTATTCGTCGCTCGTCGTTAAATGTTTATACTATTATCAATTGTCGGTTCGCCGCCCGCAACCTGCGTCGGATATTTTCCGTTCCAGCAGGCGACGCACGCCGTCTCGTTTTCCATTCCAATCGCATCGAGCATTCCTTCGAGCGAAAGATAGCCGAGGCTGTCGGCTTCGATGTAGCGGCAGACTTCGGCGACCGACATTTGCGCGGCGATCAAATCGGCTTTGCGCGGCGTGTCCACTCCGTAATAACACGGCGAAGCGGTCGGCGGACACGAAATTCGCATATGAACTTCGCGCGCTCCGGCTTCTCTGACCATCTGCACGATTTTTTTCGAGGTCGTGCCGCGAACAATCGAATCGTCAACCAAAACGACGCGCCGCCCGTTGATTAAATCTTTGATCGGATTGAGTTTAAGGCGCACGCCGAACGAGCGAATTGATTGCGACGGCTCGATAAAAGTGCGCCCGACATAATGATTGCGAATAATCGCCTGCCGGTAATTGATGCCCGATTGTCTGGCGTAACCGATTGCCGCCGCAACGCCCGAATCCGGCACGGGAACGACCAAATCAGCTTCAACCGGATGTTCAACGGCGAGCTGTTTGCCCATCTGATGTCTCGATTGATTGACCGAGCGACCGAAAATAATCGAATCGGGGCGCGAAAAATAAACGTGTTCAAACGCGCAGACCGATTTTTTCTTGGCGGCAAACGGAAAAGACGAATGCAAACCGTCTTCGTTGATAACGAGCATTTCCCCGGCTTCGACTTCGCGGATGTATTCGGCATCAATCAAATCGAACGCGCACGTTTCCGACGCGACGCACCACGCGCCGTTTAATTTTCCGAGCACCATCGGACGAAATCCGCGCCCGTCGCGCACGGCGATCAAAGCGTTCGGCGTCAAGAAAAGCAGCGAAAACGCGCCTTCGGTGTCCTGCAAAACTTTCGCGACGGCTTCGACCGCATCACCGGCTTCGGTGCGCGCAATGCCGTGCAAAATCGTTTCCGTATCCGAAGTCGAAGAAAAAATCGCGCCCGCGCGCTCGAGTTCGACGCGTTTTTGCGCCGCATACGGCAAATTCCCGTTGTGACAAACCGCGATTTGTCCGTGCTGGCAAGTGACGGCGAACGGCTGCACTTCTTTAATCGTGTTTTTTCCGGCGGTCGAATAACGCGTGTGTCCGATGGCGCTGACGCCGGTCAAGCTGCGCAGAACATCCTCGGTCAAAACATCGGAAACCAAACCTTTCGAGCGAAACTGATGCAAATCGTCGCCGTCGCTCGAAACGATGCCGCACGCTTCCTGTCCGCGATGCTGCAATGCGAAAAGTCCGAGCTGCGTCAAAGTCGAAGCTTCGCGATGCCCGTAAATCCCGAAAATGCCGCATTCTTCGTGAAACTTGTCTAATGAAAAATCCATTACAATTATTTTGCCACAGAGCACACCGAGAACACAGAGCGAAAGAACTTTTATAAAAATCTCTGTGAAATCGGTGTGCTCTGTGGCTAAAATCCTAAAGCGTGTCTAAGACGATTGAGCAATATCAAAAGATGCGCGTCCTGAATTTCATCGAGAATGTTTCGCAAAACCCGCAAACTGAAAATTTTCAAATCCGTTTCGTCAAGATTTTTTGCATCAATCTCAACTGCAAAAGGATAAACAACTTCGGGCGTAATGCCGGCGCTCGTGAAATAACTTCCGCCGAGTTCCCGCGTTTCATTAATCGAGATTTTGAAATCCTTCAGACACTTTTCGCGCAAAAAATCTTTCACATCGAATTTGTGTTTGATTGATTTCGGTAAACGCCACGCCGGAACGCACGCGAGCCGCGAACTGCCCGTAAATCTTTGCGGCGCGGGCAGATCGCGGAATTCGATTCCGACCAGGATTTCGTTTTCAACCCGAAAAAACGGAATTGCGGCAACGGTGTTTTTGCTGAAGTTTTTCGGAACGACGTATTCAAATTCAGTTTTTGAAATCGTTTTGTTTGCCGCATTAATTTCAACGAATTCGCTTTTCTCGAGTTTGAGAAAGCTGTTTTCCTTCAGCTCAATCTGCTCAAACGCTTTATAACTTCCAGCTTCAAAATCAGCTTCAATTTTTCCCGAAAAATTTTGTGGAACCGGTTTAATCGTCGCGCCGATCCACGCGCTCGCCGAGCGATTTAATTGTCGCAAAAGCCGGTAAATATTGATTTCCAGCCGCGCGTCGAACATTCCGCCGACGTGCGAGGCGCGCAGAATTTGCAGGGCGTCGAGTTCGCGGACAACTCCCGCGCTGTTAAATTGCGTGTAATTTTCAATCGTCTGCGGCGGCTTTTCAAACGGCGCGATTTTTACCAGAAAACTTTCGACGCGCTCGTCAATTCCGCCCGGCGATGTGAAATAAAAATTCGGCTCGCTGATTTCTAAAATTTCATCGGCGGCGAGATTGGCGCGTTTAGACAATATTTCGTTTACCGCGTCGCCGCGTCGCCGGGTTGCCGCGTCGCTGATTGCGCTGATCGGCTCGGTCAAATAACCGGAATAATTGGCGCGATTGAGGTTTTTCTCATCTGTTTGCGCGTTGACGATTGGGCGCGGGAAATCTTTTTTAGCGAGAACAAAAATCTGCCCGTTTTCCGTTTCAAACCACGGCAAAAGATCAATCGTTTGATTCGGTCGTTCGGCGAGTTCGTAAATTTGCGCGGTCGTTTTGTGGCGATAAGCTTTGAGTTTAAGAAAAGATTTTTCGTTTAGCTTTAAATCTTTTTTTGACTTTTCCGACAACTGAACGCCTTCGTTACCGGCGATTTTTTCGCCGACAATCAAATAATTGGTCGGCGGAAACGTCAACGATTTTCCGTTCGCATTCGACAGGTAAAACTTATTCGCAAACCGATTTTCGACGATCCACGAATTCCAGAGCGGCATTGAAACCACGATGCGCAAATTTTCTTTTTTGAAAGTTTCCTCGAAATCAATTTGCGAAAAATAAGTATATTCTTCGATTAATTCGGGCGACCAGTGATCGCGGTAATCTTTCCGCAAAACGAATTCGGCGGCGTAGCGCAGAGTCGTTTGAAAGCGCGAAAAATGCGGACGCGGGCAATCGAGTTTTAGATACGAAACGGATTCGTTGCGATTCAAACTGCACCGAAAATCTCTCGCGAAAACTTCAAACAGCGCGGCGGTCGAAAGTTCGCTGATTGCGCCTTCGCTTGCGCCGTCTTCGTTTGGTAAATCTAAAAAGACAAGTTTTTCCGCATCGTCCGGCACGACGAAATCGCGAATGATTAAAACGCCGCCGGTTTTTAGCTGCGCGATTTGATTGTGCAGAGTTTTGTAGATTTGCGTGATGTCGTAATCGTTAAAACTCGTGACGTGATGCAGAACCGACGAATCCAAAATGCCGTCGAGCGAGTTTGGCGGAAAAACATTATCGGCAATATCGCCGACCGCGAAAGAGAGATTTTCCGCCTTGTAATGTTTCTGCGAATATTCGACCGTCACCGGATTGATGTCCACGCCGACAAGCTGCAAATCACGATAAAGTCTGGCTAAATCAAATGTTCCGCTGCCCGAACCGCTGCCCATATCGGCAATCGTTCCGTGAGAAGGAAAATGCGCCGTCGTCAGCGCGATTTTCTGCTGCATCGAAGCGTCCATTCCGGCGAAATATTCTTCGTATTCCGAAATGTCGCCGCGATCCTGTTTGGCGTATTTGTTCATTCGGGAAATTTGCCACAGAGAGCACAGAGACCACAGAGAAAATTTAATAAAATCTCCGTGAACTCTGTGTTCTCTGTGGCTAAAATCTTATTCGGCGGGCAGAATTCGCCCGCGACATTCGCCGAAGCCAATTCTGCGGAAACCTTCGCGCTCGCAAAAGCCGCGCATAATAATTTCGTCGCCGTCTTCGAGAAATCTTCGCGTTTCGCCGTTCGGCAGTTCAATCGGTTCTTTGCCGCGCCACGTTAATTCCAAAAGACAGCCGCGTTCGTCTTTTTCTTTGCCGGAAACGGTTCCGGTCGCCATTAAATCGCCGGTTTGCAAATTAC
>SXVE01000092.1 GCA_005790265.1 Acidobacteriota bacterium
AATTTTTTGACTACATTTGTTGTGACGTGCGCCGTTTTGCTTGCGTCCGTTTCGCCGACGCTCGCCTTTTTCGACGAAGGAATGTTTGCGCCCGACCAGATCGGCAGTTTGAATTTGCGGCAGAAAGGCTTAAAGATCAATCCGTCCGAGCTTTATAACCCGAACGGCGTTGATCTCTCCGACGCGGTCGTTCGTCTGAGCATCGGCTGCACGGCTGAATTCGTTTCGCCGAAAGGTTTGATTTTAACGAATCATCACTGCGGCTTTGATGCGCTCGTTTCGGCTTCGACTCCGCAGACCGATTACGTCGAAAACGGTTTTCGCACCGATTCGATGGCGGGCGAACTGCCGGCGAAAGATTATTCGATTTTCATCACCGAGCGCGTCGAAAACGTGACGGCGAAAATTAATCAGGGAACGGAAGGTTTGACCGGCGAGCAGCGCGCCGCCACCGTCAAGCGCAACACTGACGCTTTGCAACAAGCGGAACAGGCGAAAGCGCCGCAGGGTTCGACCGTCCGCATTCAGGCACTCAACAGCGGGTTTTTCCACTATCTTTATCAAACCAAACAAATTAAAGACGTGCGCGTCGTTTACGCGCCGCCGCGCAACATCGGCGTTTTCGGCGGTGATCCCGACAACTTTGAATGGACGCGGCACACCGGCGACTTTACGTTTTTGCGCGCCTACGTTGCGCCGGACGGTTCGGCGGCGGAATATTCGACCGCGAACGTGCCGTATAGTCCGAAAAAGTTTCTGACGATGAACATCGGCGGCATCAAGGAAAACGACTTCGCTTTTGTCTTGGGTTATCCGGGAACGACGACGCGCTACCGCGAAAGCCAATCGGTTGATTACTCGGAAAAAGTAAACTTCCCTTTTCTCGCCGCTTACTTGCAGGCGCGCAGCGACGCTTTGCGCAAAGTCGGCGAAACTGATGCCGAAAAACGCATTAAATATCAATCGGACATTGCGAACTTGGACAATTACCGCAAAGTTTACGCCGGAAGCAGTATTGCCGTGCGGCGCGGCGACACGGTTGCAGCGCGTCGTGCCGAGGAAACGCGCTTTGCCGAATGGATCGCGGCAAATCCGTCGAGACAAGCGAAATACGGCGAGGTTTTGCCGTCGCTCAACCGCATTTCCGGTTCATTCTACGCAACTTCGCAAAGGGATTTGCTGATTCGCACTTTGCCGCCCGCTGCGACGCCGGTTTTTCGTTTTCTGCTCGAAGCCGTGACGCTGGCGCAGCAAAATAAGAAATTGAGCAGCGAAGAAAAACAGAAAAAAGCGGCGGAAATTAGCGCGGCTTTTCAAACGCGCGAGCCGATTCTCGAACGCGAATTGATTAAATTCTTTTTGCAGCAAATGGCGGAATTGCCGGACAATCAGAAATTCGCGGCGGTCGAAACGCTGTTTAATCGTTACGAAGGAAAAGAGCGCCGCTCGGCTGAAGAGACGTTCGCCGAATCAATCGCGGAAAACAAAAATCTCGACACTGCGCAAAAAGTTATCGCATTGTATGACGAATCGGCATCGGATTTGAAAAAGAAATTCCCGATTATCTACGATTTTATGACGGCATTTGGGCAGGAAAAAGCGGCGGTAACGGCGCGTGCCGCCGGATTTAATGGGGATATTGATCGTCTGCGCGCGCTTTACCAAGCGGGAATGGCGGAAATGAAAGGCGTCACACCGTATCCGGATGCGAATTCGAGTTTGCGCTTAACTTACGGCTACATCAAGGGTTACAGCCCGCGCGAAGCCGTTCGCTACTCGCCGTTTACCAGTTTGAAAGGAATGATTGAAAAAGATACGGGCGTTAATCCGTTCGATGTGCCGCAGAAATTGAAAGATTTGCAACGCGCGAAAGATTTCGGCAGATACGGTCTCGGCGACTCGGTTCCGGTCAACTTTCTCGCTTCGACCGACATTAACGGCGGCAATTCCGGCAGCCCGATTATGAACGCTTACGGCGAACAAATCGGACTCGTCTTCGACGGCAATTATGAAGGTCTCGGCAACGATTTGTTTTACAGCAGCGATGTCGGACGCACGATTGCCGTTGATATTAGCTATGTGCTTTTCGTCACGGAAAAATTCGGCAACGCTAAGTGGGTCGTTGATGAAATGACAATCAAAGGCGGCAACGCTGCACCGGCGAGACGCGTGACGGCTGAATAAAAGATTCAAACGCCAAAAAGCGCAAACGACGCCAAAGGATAAGCCACAGAGAACACAGAGAACACAGAGAATAAACAATTGTTTTAACTCTTCGTGTTCTCTGTGAACTCTGTGGCTATTTTCTTTGTGCTTTTTGTGTCTTTTCGCGGCTATCGGTTCTTAATAAGCGAGCTTGACGTAATTCATTCCGCGCAAAATTACTTTCTGTCTTCTCACAACACGTTTCGGGTTTTTCTTCGGATTAAACACATTGAGCGGACTCGGAATCATCGCCGAGAGATACGCGGCTTCCTGCGCGGTCAAACTCGATGCGCTTTTCTTGAAGTAAGTTCGGGCGGCGGCTTCCGCGCCGTAGATGCCGTCGCCCCATTCGATAATGTTGAGATAGAGCTCCATAATCCGTTTTTTCGACAGATCGCGTTCGATAAAATACGTGATCGCCGCTTCCCTGCCTTTGCGGAAAAACGAGCGTTCCTCGGAGAGATAAAGATTTTTGGCTAACTGCTGAGTGATGGTCGAAGCGCCGCGTTTGAACGAAGGCATCGGCGGAATCCAATCGTTCGGGTCGTAATCGCCTTCGGCTTTCGCTTCTTTTTCGCCTTCTTTCTGCGCTTCCTGCCACGCCGCGTCAATCGCTTCCCAGTCGAAACCGTTGTGTTCAAAAAAACGCCCGTCTTCGCCAGCCAGCACCGCTCTTTGCAGATTCGGCGAGATTTGCTCAATCGGCTGCCAGACCATATATTTCTTCGGTTCCTGTCCGGCGGCTTGCGCTTCGGCGATGCGGAATTCGATCATCGAACTGGTCGTCGGGTTCTCCGTCCGCAGTTTGGCGATATTCGGAAAAGTGATGAACTCATACGCCGCCCACACGACGATTGCGCCGACGAAAATTAGAAATAAAACTTTTGTCCAATACCACATAGAATCAATTACGAATTATCAATTACGAATTACGAATTGTAAAACCGTAAAGTTCGCTGCCGAGTGACAACGATTCAATTGATACGATAATAATTCAAAGTCAAACTTACAATTCAATCGCCCGCTTATCGTAATTCGTAATTGATTCTCCGTAATTCGTAATTATTTACGCTTTTCCGATCATATTGCCGACGATTTTTCCGCTCGAAATAACGCCGGGCATTCCCGCGCCCGGATGCGTTCCGGCGCCGACGAAATAGAGGTTCGGGATGTCTTCGCTTTTGTTGTGCGGTCGCAGGTAAGCCGACTGCATCAGGGTCGGTTCGACGCCGAATGCGTTGCCGAGATAACTGTTTAAGGTGTCGCGGAAATGCAGCGGGTCAATGTGCGTTTCGGTAACGATATGCTTTGAGAGTTCGGGCATATAGTTGTCTTCGAGGTATTTAATGATCGAGTCGCGATACGGTTTCGCGGCGGTTTTCCAGTCAACGTTTCCGCCCAAATGCGGAACGGGCGAAAGGACATACCACGAATCGCAGCCGTCGGGCGCTAAACTCGGATCGGTCGCCGTCGGGCGGTGCAGATATAGAGAGAAATCTTCGGCGAGCGTTTTGTCCACAAAAATCTCGTCGAGCAAACCTTTGTAACGCTTGCCCATTATTATCTCGTGATGCGCCATATTTTCGTATTTTCTATCGGTGCCGAAATAAATGACGAACAAACTCATCGAATATGTCATTGATTTCACTTTTTTGTCCGTATATTTGCGGCGATGTTCGGGCGCGATCAAATTGAGATACGTGTGTCCGATGTCGGCGTTCGAGACGACCGCGTCGGCTTCGACGAATTCGCCGTTTTTCAAACGAATTCCGTTCGCCTTTTCGTTTTTAATCGAGATGTAGGAAACTTCGGTTTTGAGCTTTACTTTGCCGCCGATGTCTTTGAACAGTTCGCCCAAACCTTTGACCAACGCGCCGGTTCCGCCCATCGCAAACCAGACGCCGAACTTTTGTTCTAGTTCGTGAATCATCGCGTAAATCGAAGTCGCCGTAAACGGATTGCCGCCGATTAACAGCGGGTGAAACGAAAACGCTTCGCGCAGCTTTTCGTTTTTGAAATAACGCGACGCGAATTGATAAACCGAACGGTCGGAACGCAGCTTGACCATTTGCGGCACGACCTTGACCATACTGAGAATCGAATCGAACGGCTGGTCAATCAATTCAAAACCGACGCGATAGATTTCCGCCAAATCTTTGGAGAATCTTTTATAACCGTCAATTTCGTCGGGCGCGATCTTGGCGATTTGCGCCAGCAAAGTTTCGCGGTCGTCGTTGTAGTGAAACACAGTGCCGTCCGACCAGCGAATATTGTAGAAAGGATCAATCTTGACGAGTTTAACGTAATCTTCCGTTTTCTTTCCGGCGATGGTAAACAGCTCGTCAATCAGCCACGGCGCGGTGATAATCGTCGGACCGCCGTCGAACACGAAGCCGTCCTGCTCGTAAACATACGC
>SXVE01000093.1 GCA_005790265.1 Acidobacteriota bacterium
AACGAAAATCAAATCGAAGACGGCGTGCTGACTTTTAATGATATCGCCGAATTTGCCCGTCAGAAAAATTACAAATGGCTGGAAATGACGGCGCTTTACTGGTCGGCAATGAGCCAAAATAATATCAAACAACTGACCGAAGCGAAAAGAACGCACGAAAGAGCGCTCGCGCTCGCTGAAGAAATTGACGATTCTTACGCGCGACAGAGAAATCTGCTCGGCTTGGCGAATCTCAGTTCGTTCGTCGGGCAAAAAAAAAAGGCGCGTGAATATTTGCGCAAAGTTCTGGAGGAATCGGCTTAGTCCGCCGCCGCCGACAGTTTGAGGCAGAAACATCGCAATTATGCCGACGCCGTCGAAATTCTCGCGCTCGCCAATCTATATGAAATCGCCGAACCGACCGCGCTCGAAGCCGTGCGTTTGGCAGACGGTTTAGCCGATCCAATGTTTATGGTCATCGCCCGCGCCAATGCCGGAACGGTTTATATTCGCGCTCGCAATCTGCCGGCGGCGCGAAAAACACTCGATGAGGCGAGCCGCATCGCCGACGGCATCGCCGATCAGTCAACGAGAGAAAAGATGCAGGCGTATTCCTTTCTGAAAAACGGTTATTTGGAAAGAGAAGCGGGCGATTTTCAAAAATCCGAAGCGGCTTACGCGGAAGCGCTGCGCCGCTACGAATCAATGAAAATGCCGTTCAATCAATACGAAGCGAGAAAAGGCGAATTGTTGACACATCTGGCGCTCGGAAAAAACGCGGAACTTGACGAAAAAATTCCGCCGACGCTTAAACTGCTCGAAGATTACCGCGCGCAGATCGGCGAAGAACAGGAGCGCATCAGTTTTTTTGACACCGAAGAAAACGTTTATGATATCGCCGCCGATTACGAATTCGGGCGCGGCAATCTCGAAAAAGCGTATGATTACGCGGAAATATCGAGTTCGCGCGCGCTGCTCGATTGGCTGCAAAAAGGAGCGGAAATCTCCGGTTTAAGCGATAACGCGGAGATTTTGTCGAAGAAAAACGGCGCGCCGCTGCCGCTTTCCGCCATTCGCGCGCAAATGCCGGACGAAGTGCAAATCGTGCAGTATTCAGTGATTGAAAACAAAATAATCGTCTGGCTCGTTTCCAAAAAAAGATTTGCCGCCGCCGCCGTCAAAATCGAATCAGCCGATTTGCGCGAAAAAGTCGAACGCTATTCCGAATTAATTCAGAGCACAAGCAGTGCTGCGCCGGCAAGCGCCGAACAAGAGCAGATCGAACGGCTTGGACGCGAACTTTACGATTTGCTGATTACGCCGATTCGCCCATATCTTGATGTTTCGCAGGAAGTTTGTTTGATTCCAAGCAAATCGCTGTTTTACCTGCCATTCGCCGCGCTCATCGCGCCGAACGGCGCGCCGCTGCTTGCGGAATTTACGGTTTCTTACGCGCCGAGCGCAAATATTTTTCTGCTTTGCACGGAAAACGCGCGGCGCAAATCCGCTGTATCAAACGAAAATCTCCTGAGCGTCGGAAATCCCGCATTTGACCGGCGCGATTTTGCCGAATTGTCGCCGCTTCCCGACGCCGAAAATGAAGCGCAGGAAATCGCCGGTTTTTATGCTGAAACGCGACTTTTATTAAGTCGTCAGGCGACCGAAAAAGCTTTTCGGCAGGCGATGAAAAACGCGGACATCGTTCATTTTGCCGGACATTACGTTCCCGTGAGCGATGTACCGCTGTCGTCGTTTCTGCTGCTTGCGCCAAACGAGAACGCGCCGGAAAACGAACGCGATAACGGAGTTTTGACCAATTCCGAATTGATCGGCGAAAAATTGCCGCGCGTGAAATTAGTTGTGCTTTCCGCGTGTCAAACCGGCGTCGAACATTTTTACAACGGCGAAGGCTTAATCGGATTATCGCGCACGTTTCTCGCGGCAGGCGCGCCGCTCGTCGTCGCCAGTCAATGGAGCGTCGAAACCGAAGCGACCGCCGAATTAATGAAGCGTTTTCATTATTTTCGCCGCCGCGAAAAAACATCGAGCGCCGCCGCGCTGCGCCGCGCGCAGTTGGAAATGCGTAACGCGCCCGATGGTCGCTTTCGCCACCCGGTTTTCTGGGCATCTTTCGCCGTCTTCGGCGGCTACGCAAATTTTTAAGCTCTACCAATCACAAAATAAAAAAGGAAGGATAAAAATGGACGTTGAAATTACAGTGAAAGGCAGCGTGATTTGTTATCTAAAAGATGATTTTTGGCATCTGATTTTTGTTACTGATGAAACGCATTTAGTTAAATTTTCAATTGACAACAAGGCTGGAGTTAAAGAATTACGTCATGCCGGTTTTAATCGCAGTATTACCTTTGATTTTAACGGCGAGGCAACCCCGAAAGCTGAAAAGGGAGACGATTTTGGTAAAATTTTAAATATCGCCAGAAAAGAAATGCACGGAAAAAACAAAATCAAAGTGGCTCGAAAATTTAAGAAAGGGCGTGAGATTATTCAAATGATAATTCCGGTTGGAACACTTGATTATGGAGACCCAACTTACAATTACCATTATAGAGAGGTTAAGCGTAATACCAAATCGGAGCCGCTCGACGGGGAAGTCGCATCTTGTATAAAAATCAATATAAAATCCAAATCAAAGAATCTCTCGATGATTATTGTAGATGGATCGGGAACCACAATTACCCCATTGCAGAGTAATACGAAGCTCTCGTTGAATTTTGATAATGATTGCGGTGATGAATGCAAGGGAGAAAACGATTTTAATTTGTATTATGATTGGCTTCAAGACGCTGATAACAAGCGCTTTATTGCCGGAAAAGGTCCGCAATTAATAGGCAAACAGGGAAACTGTGACCCGATCACGGTTGATCCGCCGCCGGAAGATTAATTACCGAAAATATTTTCGCACCTTATAGAATATGAAGAACCGAAGCCGTTGAAACTTATCGTTATTAGTTTCAACGGCTTTTTAGGGTAGAAAATTTGCTGAGTATGAAATCTGTTTTTCAACCGCTTGTCACGTTGTTTCGCTGTTTGTCACAAATTCGTTTGTCTTTTGGGGCGCTGCGCTTAAAATCAGACTTGTTTTCTGAACTCCAAAAAATCTGAGAAGATCAAAACGGATGAAAAATATACTGTTTATTTGGGCGTTTTTTTTCTGCGGCGTGATGACGAATTTCGCGCAAACTATCGCGTTTGTCGGCGCAAATGTGATTCCGATGGACGAAGAGCGCGTTTTGGAAAATCAAACGGTGATTGTCAAAAACGGTGTGATTGCAGAGATTGGCGGCAGAATAAAGATTCCGCGAGACGCGCAAATCGTTGACGGCAAAGGGAAATATTTGATTCCCGGACTCGTTGATATGCACACGCATCTTTTGTCGGACGGCGACGATTATCCCGATTCGATTGCGGAAGACGAATTGAAAGTGATGATCGCGAACGGCGTGACGACGATTCGCTTGATGATCGGCACGCCGGAACAGCTTGTTTTGCGGCGGAAATCAGCGCGCGGCGAGATTATCGCGCCGACGATTTATGCGGCGAGTCCGCATTTGACCGGAAAAGAACAGGGCAATAATTTTGTCGTTAAAACCGACGACGAAGCACGCGAAGCTGTCAGAAAATCGAAAAGTGCCGGTTACGATTTTATTAAAATCACGACGTTTATTGACGCGAAAGTTTACGAAGCGGCGATTGACGAAGCTTCAAAACAAAATATCCGCGTCGTCGGTCACGCTGACGCGCGATACGTCGGTTTGGAGCGCGCACTGAAAGCTAAACAGCAAATCGAACATCTTGACGGTTATTTGGAAGCCGTTCTTGCGGACGATGCGCCGAGCAAGAACTCGATTTCCGATTTGTATATTTACGATCCGAAAAACTGGGAAAGTCTCGATTATGTTGACGAAAAGAAAATCGCGGAAATCGCCAAAGCGACGGTGGCGGCGAATCCGTTCGTCAATCCGACGCAGCATTTTATGAAAAATACGTTCGGCACGCCGCGTTCGGAAGAATCAATCAGAGCGCAGCCGGATTTTAAGTTTTACCCGGCGAAAGTCCAGGAAAGTTTTATCAATTTTCATAAAAAACACCGGCTTTTCCAAATTCCGGCGGAAAAACGCGCGCGCTGGACGGAAATCCGCAATAAAATAATTAAAGCGATTTACGACGCGGGCGGCAAGATAATGACCGGTTCGGACACGCCGGAATTTTTGTGGCTTTACGGTTTCACGATGCACCGCGAGATGAAAGCGCTCAGCGACGCCGGTTTGTCGAATTACGCGGTTTTGGAAGCCGCGACAAAAAATGCGGCGATGTTTTTCGGAACTCTAAAAACGGTCGGGACGATTGAAAAAGGAAAACGCGCCGATTTGATTTTGCTCGAAGCCAATCCGCTCGAAAACATTTCCAACACCGAACGACGCGCGGGCGTGATGCTCAAAGGAAAATATTACGCGCAGACGGAGATGAATAAATGGCTCGATGAAATCGCGCCGAAAATTTCCGGCTCGATGATTGAGAAAACTGAAAAGAAATAATTTCGCTAAATAATTAAAACAAAAATTACGTTAAATGATTTATGAAAATATGAAAAAAACTTTGTGCGCGGCGATGTTCGCGCTTTCGATTTTCGGAAATGCGCAGGCGCAAACCGCGAAAGCGGCGGACGAAAAAGCGGCGGCGGACGTGGCGGACAAACTTTTTGCGGCGATGCGAACGAAAAACGCCGACGAAATCCGCGCGGTTTTTACGCCCGAAGGTCAGCTCGTCGCCGTTGACAAACCGCGCGGCGGCGAAGGTTTATCGAAAACGCGCGTTTCGACGGCGGACGGTTTTGCGAAGATGATTGCGGACGCGAAAGCGGCGGAATACATCGAAAAAATGCCGAACAAGGAAGTGAAAATCTCCGGCGATTTAGCGGTCGTTTCCGGTCGCTACACTTTTTTCGTCGGCGAAAAATTTTCGCATTGCGGCACGAACACTTTTAATTTAGTGCGCACGGAAAGCGGTTGGCGCATTGCGAACGGCGTTTCGACGCTCGAATTTCAATGCGAGCGCGACTTGAAAGCGGTGGAAATTCCGATTATTGAAGCGAATCCGCGAGATGTGGCGACGCTTGACGGCATCGTTCGAGCGTTTTACGAAACAATTTCCGGCGGCAAAAACGTCGCGCGGCAATGGTCGCGCGACAAAACTTTATACGCGCCCGACGTTCGCTTTGTCGCAATAAGCGAGCAAAACGGGAAAATTCGCGCCGACATAATGAATCACGAACGCTACGTGAACAATTCAAACGAATTTTTCGTCGCCGAAGGTTTCACCGAGCGCGAAATCAACCGCGTGACGCGGCGATTCGGCAATCTGGCGCACGTTTTTTCCGTTTACGAATATTCGACCGAAGACAAAAAACTCGCCGGGCGCGGCGTCAACAGCATCGAGCTTTTCTGGGACGGCGCGCGCTGGTGGATTTCCGCCGTGACGTGGGACGAAGAGCGCAAAAACAATCCGATTCCGAAAGAATTTTTGGTAAAAGGAAAAAACTGAAATCGGTTTCGATGGAATCAGTCTCATTTTTCGAGCAGCTTGAAATTTCTCTCTATTTAATCGCCGCCAGTCGGTAAACAATTAAATAACCGCAAAACGAACGAATTTAGAATGTCTTGTAATTTGCCGAGCGACGAAAAAACAAGTCATTTGTTAAATTATGATGTTCAGATTTTTATTGGCAGCGGTTTTTTTATTGTGGAATTTTTGCGCTTCCTACAATGTTTGCGCGCAAAATCCGAGGAATTTTTTGGGCATCAAACTTCGCCCGGAAGTGCTGGCGATAATCGAAGAAGTCGAAAATAAAACGGGCAAAAAAATCTATGCGGAATTCGTCGAACAGGAAAATTATACAATCGGTTCGAGTTTTATTGCTGAAGAAAACGGCGTGCCCGTCGTGCTGATTGATTACAAATTGGAAAACGACACCCGACAGCTCGAAGCCGTCATCGTTCACGAAATTCTGCATTTGCGGCTGCGCGTCAACAATTACCCGACTTACATCTTTTCGCCGACGATTCAAACGGCGAAAGGTCGCGCGATTGATGTTGAACAAAGCAATATTAACGATTTGAAGGATTTAATCGAACACCGAATTTTCAGAGCGGAAATGGAAAAATTCGGTTTGCACAAATTCATCAACATCGCGCGCGAAGGCATCGAAGGCGCGAGAAGCGACAAAGGAAAAGCCGACGGGCAGGACGATTCGATCAATTTCGCCCGCGCCGCGCTCGAATACGTCAATCAATCGGACGTGGACGAGCTGCGCAAAATCTACGCGGCGAACGGCTGGACGCGCGCTCTGCAAACCGGCGATGAAATCGCTCGCATCATCAAACTTGCAAATATAAAAACGCCGCAGGAAGCTGAAGCGATTTTTCTCAAATGCCTGCTCAAACTTTACCCGCCGCCGAGTTCGGTTTACACATTTCGTTTCGCGGCTGACCCGAAAAACAAAGTTTTTCGCCGTTTGATTATCAACACCAGCAGAAATCAGAGAAAAAGAAACTAAACCGCTTCAGGCAAAAACAGGTTTTTGATTCGTCAAAAATGCTGAACGAATGAGCGTATGAAACCTTTGATTTGCCCGCAATGCGGCGGAAAAATTACCGAATATTCGCAGTGGCAGCAGTTTGCGACGTGCGATTACTGCGGCTCGAAATTTCTCGTCGAACCGCACAAGCAAGTTGACGCGCCGATTTATCAGCCGGTTAAGACGACGAATGCGAATCCGAACATTTTTGTCGGCGTCATTGCGGCGGCGGTTTTCGTCGTCATCGGAATTTTTTTAATCGCGACTTTAGCCGGAAAAAAAGAGACGAAACCGGATCGTCCGATTGTTTACCAGCCGCCGAGTTACCCAACGCCGACGCCGCGAATTTCGCCGACGCCGACGCCGAATCCAAATTTGCTCGACTTCGGCGGCAAAGGAACGGCGAACGGTTTGTTTCAGACCGCCGACGCGCTCGCCGTTGATCGGCAAGGGCGAATTTATGTGGCGGACGATTCGCTGCGCGTTCAGCAGTTCGACGAAAAAGGAAATTTTTTGAAAGTCTGGCAGATTCCGTCGGCGACAAAACATTACCGCCGCGCGCGAACGATTCAAAAAATCGCGGTTGACGACGAAGATCGGCTTTACGTTTTGGTCGGCGGCGTCGTGCAGGTGTGGGAACAGAATACGATTGAACTGCCGGAAGTGACGTTTCACGCCGCGCCGGATTACATGGTTGATTTCGCCGTGCGCGCCGACGGCGGTTTGCTGATGGTTGCGGTGAATAACGACATCGAAACCTTGATTTATATGAGCAAATCGGAAAAAGTAACGCGCCGCGTTTCAGGATTTCACACGGAAACCGCCGATGCCGCGATGTCGCCGCGCGAAACCGGTTTGGCTGCGATTCGGCTCGCGGTTGACGGCGCGGGCAATATTTTTTCGGTTTACGCGTTCGGCGATTTGGGCAGCTATCAACTTTCGTATAATTCCGAAGATTTGATGATTTTTCGGTTTACGGCAGAAGCGAAATACGTCAATAAATTCGTTCAAAGTATGAATTCGTGCGGCATCGCCGTTGACAATCAAACGCGTATTTACGTGTCCGACAACGATTCGATCAATGTTTATTCCGCGCTCGGCGAACAAGTCGGAACCGTTTCCGGCGTCGGCAACGCGGACGCGTTCGCGCTCGACAAAGAAAATTACATTTATATTCTGCGCGACGACAAAGTGATTAAACGCCCGAAAATCTAACAAATTTTATCGTCCGGCGCGAATTTCACTTCCGAAATTCGCGCCGGATTTGCCGCGCAAAGAAAAATCTTGCTTTTTCGTCTTCTTTTTATTAAACTCTCGGAAAACTTGAATTGCCGAAGTCGCTTTCAATCGAGAAAAGCGGCGCGGGGGAACCAAAATTTTTGCTTTGTGCAAAAACGGGGCGCATCTGTCGCGAGACAGAAGAAGATTCTTCGCTTCCAGCCCGTCAGCTAACTCCGTAGGCTTACCGAAGAAGGACACGAAAACCGTAACCGGAAAAGAGGTTGTGAAGTGTGCTTCACAGCCTCTTTTCCTATTCGGCGCGCGGCTTTCGTTTTCTTCGCAGTCTTAACAATGAGTTGAAGAAAAAAGGAGATTAATTGTTATGAGTCGAAGATATTTCTGGCAAATTCCGGCGTGCATCAAATTTCGCACTGTTTTTGAAGATCGGGAAACGATTCTCGGCGTCAGCGAAACGAACGAGCATTGTTTATTTCGCAAAGACACGGGAAAAATCTGCTTCAGCGAGCGCGAGGCTTTGCAGTCGTTCGTTGAAACGTTTCTGGAAAAAGAAATGGTGAGAGAGGAAATGGTCTGCGTATGAAAAAAATTACGATTATCGGCGGCGGAGCGAGCGGTTCACTGCTCGCCGCCAATTTGCTTCGGCACAATAAAGATGAAACTCTGACCATTAATTTAGTTGAAAAAAAAGATCGCATCGGGCGCGGCGTCGCGTATTCGACGACGAGAGATTGTCATCTTTTAAACGTTCCGGCGAGTAAAATGGGCGCGTTTCCCGAAGATGTCGAGCATTTTTACAAATGGCTGCAAGAGAAAAACTACGCGTATCAGCCGAATGAGTTCGTGCCGCGCAAAATCTACGGCGAATATTTGCGCGAAGTCGTGTGCAGTACGATAGTTAATAAAGCGCCGAACGTTCAAATCAATATTATTGACGACGAAGCCGTTGACATCGCGCTCGATGAGCAACAGGCGCAGACGATTCTCAAATCCGGCGAAATATTATTTTCCGACCAAGTCGTGCTGGCGTTCGGCAACTTTCTGCCGCCCGATCCGACTGTGGAAAATCAGGCTTTCGCGCATTCGGAAAAATACTTTCGGAATCCGTGGAATTCCGAATTTTATGAAAAAATCAAGGCTGACGAAGACGTGTTGATTGTCGGCACCGGATTGACGATGGTTGATGTCGTTTTGAATCTGCACGCGTCCGGACATCGAGGAAAGATTTACGCTCTTTCGACACGCGGTTTGCTTCCCGCCGTTCATCAGCTCGGTCACGTTTATCCGTCATTTTACGATGAATTGCAAACGCAGACGAGAATCACGGACATTCTGAAAATCGTGCGCCGCCACATCAAAAAAGCCGAAGCCGAAGGCGGCAATTGGCGCGGCGTGATTGATTCTTTGAGACCGCACACGCAGGAAATCTGGCGCAATCTGCCCGATGCCGAAAAACGGTATTTTATGCAGCATTTGAGCCGTTACTGGAATGCCGCTCGTCACCGAATGCCGCCCGAAGCCGCGCAGATTCTCGCCGAAATGCAGTCGCGCGGCGCGCTCGAAATAACGAAAGGACGCTTGCGCAAAATCGAGGCGAATGAAAACGGAAAATTTGATGTTTCATACACTGCCGACGGCGCCGAAAATCAGCTTTCCATTGATGCGATCATCAACAGCATCGGCTCGCAAAGCAATTTTCGTAAACTCGACGCGCCGCTCCTCGTCAATCTTTTGGCGAGCGGAACGATTAACACCGATTCGTTGCGGCTCGGTCTCGACGCGCTGCCGGACGGTCGAACGCTGAACAAAATTGGCAGCATTTCGCAAAAGATTTTCACGCTCGGAACGGCGCTCAAAGGCATTTTGTGGGAATCAACGGCAATGCCGGAAATTCGCGTTCAGGCAAACAGACTGGCTCTGGATTTGCTCGAACAACAAAGTAATTAACGACAAATTAATAATTTTGAAAGGCGGCGAAAATTTGCAAGCTTCTTAATAATCAAGAAAAGATGCGCAACCGGAAGCCGCATCTTTTCACATTTTTGCTCGCAATCGCCAAAAAATTGAAGTTGTTTTAGGCGGCGCAGTATTTCGCTTCGTAAGCTGTAATTTTCGCTTCGTGCTGCAAAATTAAATCAATATTATCCAGTCCGTTGAGCAGGCAAAAGCGCGCAAACTCTTTGATTGCAAAGTTTTCAGAGAAATCTCGCTCATCGTAAATCGTGCGGTTTTCGAGATCAACAGTTATTTGATAATTTTCGGTTTCTTCGCATTTAACGACGAGTTCGGCGACTTTCGATTCAGGTAAAACGACAGGCAAAAGTCCGATTTTTAAACAATTGCTGTAAAAAATATCGGCGAACGACGGCGCAATAATAGCGCGAAAACCGTATTCGGCGAGCGCCCACGGCGCGTGTTCGCGCGAGCTGCCGCAGCCGAAATTTTCCCCGGCAAGCAGAATTGACGCCACTCGGTAGCGCGGCTGATTCAAAACAAAATCGGGATTCGCCGTTCCGTCATCCAAAAAACGCCAATCGTTAAAAAGATTCGCGCCGAATCCGGTGCGCGCGATGCTTTTCAAAAACTGCTTCGGAATAATCTGGTCGGTATCAACATTCGGCTGAAAAAGCGGCGCGACCAAACCTTTATGTTTTGTAAATTTATCCATCTTCTTTCTCTAAAGTTTGCAGGAAATTTCAGAGTTGCAGAAAGTTCCAGATAGTTGCAGGAAGTTCCGGTGTTCCAGATAGTTTTACGAAATTCGATGGTTTCAAAAAGTGCGCAGACCTTTTAATTTCAAAAAATTGAAATCTCTACAACAATAATTTCGACTTTTCCGAAACAAAACTTCCGAAATACTTTCTGCAACTATCTGGAACTTTCTGGAACTACCTGCAACTTTCTGCTAACTATGTTTTAAACTCCCAATTTCTCACGTCAACGAATCGTCCTTCGATTGCCGCCGCCGCCGCCATCGGCGGGCTGACGAGATGCGTTCTGCCGCCGCGCCCTTGTCGTCCTTCAAAATTGCGATTCGATGTGGAAGCGCAGCGTTCGCCCGCATTTAAAACGTCCTCGTTCATCGCGAGACACATCGAACAGCCGGATTCGCGCCATTCAAAACCGGCTTCGCGAAATATCGTGTCCAAGCCTTCGCGCTCGGCTTCTTTTTTCACCGTTTGCGAGCCGGGAACAATGATCGCGCTGACATTCGGCGCGACTTTGTAACCTTTGGCGACGCTCGCCGCCGCGCGCAAATCTTCGAGTCGCGCATTCGTGCACGAACCGATGAAAACGCGGTCAATTTTGACGTTTTCGATTTTTTCGCCCGCGCGTAAATCCATATATTCAAGCGCGCGCCGAACGGCTTGGCGTTCGGTTTCGTGCGCCGTTTCATCGGGCGACGGAATGTTTTTTTCAATTGAAACGACTTGTCCGGGATTTGTTCCCCACGTCACGAACGGCGCGAGTTCTGACGCGTCAATTTCGACAATTTTGTCGTAACTTGCGCCTTCGTCGGATTTTAAGCTGCTCCAAAATTCGACGGCTTTGTCCCAATTTTCACCCGTCGGCGCGAATCGTTTTCCTTTCAAATATGCAAACGTCGTTGCGTCCGGCGCGATCATTCCGGCGCGCGCTCCGGCTTCGATGCTCATATTGCATAAGGTCATTCGTCCTTCCATCGAAAGCGCTTCGACCGCTTCGCCCGCGTATTCGATAACGTGTTCGGTTGCGCCGCCGATGCCGATTTTTCCGATTATTCCTAAAATCAAATCTTTCGCCGTCACGCCGATTGGCAAATTTCCGTTTACTTTAATGAGCATTGACTTCGGCTTCGACTGCGGCAAACACTGCGTCGCCAAAACCTGTTCGACTTCCGATGTGCCGATGCCGA
>SXVE01000094.1 GCA_005790265.1 Acidobacteriota bacterium
CGCCGTCCTGTAAAACAGCGACGCGAAATTTTTCGCCGTCGGACGTCATTTGGGCCACGTCCGATTTGATAATCGGAATTTGAACTTTAAGCAGAATATTTGCCGGACGCTGAATGACGACTTCGCCGTCGGCAGTTTTATATTTTTCGGCAAGCCCGATTTCGGCGTAGGAATTGTCTTCAAATTTCAAATCCATTTTGGCGCGCATCGAGTTGATTTGCGCCAAGCGATTCACTTCTTTTTCCAAATCAGCCTGACCGGCGTTTTCCGTTTTCAGCAGTTTTGCTCGTTCAACTTTGTCGGTCAATTTGATGCAGCCGCTGATCAATAAAGCAAATAAAAGTATTATTAATAACCGCGACGCGTGTGTTTTGGTAAACATCATTCGTGTCTGATGTCGGAACGAAGCCGTCTGTTGTATTGTAAAAACTCTCACTGATATAACCTTTGATGATGCGAAATCGCTTTTCTTAAACCGAAAATATTAGCACGATTGACGGCTAAACACTAACAAGCAAAGACGCGGAAACGAAAGACTTTTGCCTTTCATTTCCGCGTTTTTTTGTTTCTTTCGTTTCGATTTTAGCCGTTGAAAACGCCTTGCGAACGCGTCAGGTAATCCTGCATCGTGTAGGCGAACATAATCGCCAGCCAGAAAAATCCGGCAATCGCCGTCAGCCAAATCAATTTCGAGCTGTATTTGACGTGCATAAAATACAGCATCACGAACGTCATTTTGACAAAAGCGATGGTCAGCGCGACCAGCGTATTGGCGCCCGGAAAAATATGATCCAAATCAACAAAAGCAACAAGCACTGTTAAAATCGTGCCGACCATCAAGATCCCGAAAACCATCAAATAAAGCGGTATCGAAACAATGTGATGCGCGCCGCTGTGCTCGTCGTGCGAATCGAGATTATTTTTGTGTTCATCGTGTGTGTGTGCCATAAAATTATCAGTTGCCAATTTAATTTATTGGTTTGTTAATGTCCTCCGGCGCCGAAATGTCTGCCGAGCAAGTAAAGCAGCGGAAACAGGAAAATCCAGACGATGTCAACAAAGTGCCAGTATAAACCGGACATCTCGACCGGCGAAAAATAATCAGCGGTAAACGCTCCGCTCCACGCTTTCCACAAAAGCCACGCCATTAAACCGAGACCGATGATCATGTGAAGCGCGTGCAAACCGGTCATCATAAAATAGATGTAGTAAAAAATACGCACTTTATCACGGAATTTATTGGCGTCAATTTGACCGTTGGAAAAATACCCGACCTTCTCGGCGGTGGTCAGATAATCTTCTTTTTGCGCCAGTTCCGCTAAACTTGTGTCAGTCCAGAGAAAGTTGCCGTTCGGATTAACGTATTCGTCCTCGACGTGTCCGGCAGAGTTTGATGCGCTGCCGCTTGTGCCGCGCTGATTTTCTGCTGAACTCGGCGCATCAAGCGAACTTTTCTCCAGCGAATCCGGATCGCCCGGAACGTGACTGCCGCCCGCCGTATTCGGTTCGGTGTGCAGAGCCGTTCTCAAGTTAAGACCGGTTACCGGCACGATTCCTTCGTGATATTTATCGGCGTATTCAATCGCTTTAACGCCGAGAAACGTCGCGCCGAGAATCATCGTTAGAATGATGCAGACAACCTGCGCCATTCGCTTTCCGGTTTGCGCGTAATGAACTGCGAGCGCCATCGTCAAACTGCTGACGATCAGCACAACCGTGTTGCCGGCGCCCCAGTAAACATTCAAATGATTACTGCCGGCGGCGAAAGCCATCGGAAATTTCGACCTGAATACCAGATAAACCGTAAACATTCCGCCGAAGAACATAATCTCCTGGACGAGGAACATCCACATTCCGATTGACGCGGATTCCTGCTGCTGTCCCATATCTTCAAATTGATGTTGAAGACCGGGCGGATGATAATGGTCGTGTGTGTCGTGCGTGTCAATTGCGTGTGTCGCCATAATTTTTCGATTACGAATTATCAATTACAAATTACGATTCAGCCGAAGTTTTCCCGTTCGTAATTCGTCATTTGAAATTCGTAATTGCTTAAACCGTTACAATATTTTTTCTGCGTGCTTCTTCCATGTCCAAACCGTTTTCATCGCTGAAATCGTAAGCTTCCCAAGTGACAATCGGTGTCGTTTCAAAGTTTTCCGTCGGCGGCGGCGAAGCGATTCGCCATTCGAGTCCGGGCAGCATCCACGGATTCGCCGGAGCGTCTTTGCCCCAAATCAGCGAATGCGTCAGGTAAATTACCGGCATGACCAATCCAACTCCGAGCACGGAAGCACCAGCGGTTGAAAAGATATTCAGCACCTGTAGTTCTTCCGGATACGAAGCGTAGCGACGCGGCATTCCCTGATAACCGAGAATAAACTGCGGGAAAAACGTCAAATTAAATCCGACGAATACGAGCATCGCCGAAAGCTTGCCCCAGAATTCTGAATACATTTTGCCGGTCATTTTCGACCACCAGTAGTGAATTCCGCCCAAATATGCGATGACCTGTCCGCCAACCATTACGTAGTGAAAGTGCGCGACGACGAAATAAGTATCGGTCAAGTGAACATCCAAGCCCATCGAACCTAAAAACAATCCGGTTAATCCGCCGATCAAAAACAGACCGAGAAATCCGAGCGCGTAGAGCATCGGCGTATCGAAAAGAATCGAGCCTTTATAAAGCGTTGCCGTCCAGTTAAACATTTTGATCGCCGAAGGAACGGCAACCACCATCGTCAGAAATGAGAAAACGAGTCCGGCGTAAATTGATTGTCCGCTGACGAACATATGATGTCCCCAGACGAGAAAACCAAAAACCGCAATCGCAATCGAACTGAACGCGATGAATTCGTAACCGAAAATCTTTTTGCGCGAAAAGTTTGAAATCAGCTCGGAAATCACTCCCATTCCCGGCAAAATCATAATGTAAACCGCCGGATGCGAATAAAACCAGAATAAATGCTGAAATAAAATCGGATCGCCGCCAATTGCCGGATCGAAAATTCCGATGCGGGCGAGTCGTTCCGCCGCCAGCAGCAAAATCGTGATCGCGATCACCGGTGTACCGAGAATCATTACCAAACTCGTTGCGTAATGCGCCCAAACGAACAGCGGCATTCTAAACCAGGTCATTCCCGGCGCGCGCATCGTGTGGCAGGTAACGATAAAATTCAATCCGGTTAAGATTGACGAAAAACCGTTGATGAAAATTCCGAGACCGACCGCCATCACATAACTGTTGGAAAACTGCGTCGAATAAGGAGCGTAAAACGTCCAGCCCGTATCAACGCCGCCCTGCATCAAAGCCCAGAGCGTCAGCATTCCGCCGATCATATAAAGATACCAGCTCAACAGATTGATGCGCGGAAACGCCAAATCCTTTGCGCCGATCATAATCGGAATCAAAAAGTTTCCGAGAATCGCCGGAATTGACGGAATCAGGAAGAAGAAAATCATCAAAATTCCGTGCTGCGTGAAAACCTTGTTGTAAGTTTGAGTTTGCAGCAGATCGCTTTGCGGCGTGAGCAGTTCTAACCGAATCGTCGCCGCATACAAACCGCCCATCATAAAAAAGATTGAGACGACAATCAGATACATAATCGCAATGCGTTTATGATCTTTCGTCAAAAGCCACGATTTAATCGTATACCCGTTATTCAAATAATTTGTCGGCTTTTCGATATATTCCGCAGAATTAATTGCACTTGCGTTTTGCATAATCTTCTTTTACCACCTTATCTGTTCGTGTTCGTCGGCTCCGATCTCGTTTCCGGCGCGTTCGGGTTGCTTCCCTGATTGTTGACTGCTGAACCGCGGTCGGCTTTCGGCGGCGTCATCGAATCCGCCGCGCCGCCGTTGACTGGTGCGCTTCCGGTTGTCATTGTTGAAGAATTGGTCGCCGCCGTTCTCGTTGTTGCTCCGGTCGTCGTGTTTCCGCCGAGAGATTTGATGTAAGCGATCAATTGAACAAGCTGTTCTTCAGTTACCTGTCCCTTAAACGTCGGCATAATCGGCTGGTAGCCTTCGACGATTTGCCCGGTCGGGTTCAAAATTGAATTTCTCAAATATTCATCGTCGGCGACAACCGTTTGTCCGCTTGCCAGCCGAACTTCTTTTCCGGCAACGCCCGCCAGATTCGGTCCGCGTCCCTGATCGTTTCCTTGGTGACACGATGCGCAGCCGAGTTTGTTTTCAAACAAATCTCGACCGGCTTCGACCGGCGTTTGACCGGAAACGTTGCCGCTCAACCAGTTATCAAAATCGCGCTGCTCCATCACGTAAACCCAGCCGCCCATTCCCGAATGGTTTAAGCCGCAGTATTCGGCGCAGTAGAGACGATATTTTCCCGGTTTCGTCGGTTCAAACCAGATTGTCGTATAGCGACCGGGAACCACGTCGGTTTTCGTGCGGAAAGCCGGAATGAAAAAGTCGTGCAAAACGTCTTCGGTCGTCATCGTCAGTTTGATCTGGCGTCCGACGGGAATATGAAGCTCGTTGATTTCTCTTTGTCCCGAACCGTGCTGCGCTTTCCACATCCATTGTTTGCCGACGACGTAAATTTCCATCGCATCTGCCGGCGGACGATATTGATTGTAGTAAACAATGGCGCCGCCGAGAAAAATCGTCATCGAAATGATAAATGGAATGATTGACCAGAAAGTTTCCAGCGCAATCGAGCCGTGAATTTCCGCGCCGTTCGTGTATCTTTCGCGCTCGCGATAGCGAACGCCGAAATAAAATATGGCGGCGACGATAACGACGATAAAAAACGCGCTGATCGCCAGCAAATAAAAATACAGCGCATCAATCTGCCACGCAAAACTGGAAGCCTGTTCGGGAAAAAATGGAACCCACGAAGTATTTTGCATAATCTTTTTGAAATTTCAGACGAAAAGCGCTTTCTCTTTTTGTTTTCTGAAATTTAAACTCTCACCAAACTAACTCAAATCCTGTTTTTTGGTTTTGCTTCTCCGCCAGAAAACCAAAATCATTCCGCCGATGCCTAAAATCGTGACGACGGCGAAAAGCCGCAAAACTCTTAATATCGCCAATCCGTATTTGCCGGTCGAAGGATCGTAGTGAAAACAATATAAATAAAGCTGCTCGACCGGATTTCCGATATTATTTTTCGCCGAATCCATCAAACTGAATTTCAAATCTTTCGGCGCATAATCAATTCCGTAATGGTAACGGGAAATTTTGCCTTCCGGCGTAATAATCATAATCGCGCTGCCGTGCGCAAACTGTTCCGACTTTTCATCCCACTGATATTTGAATCCGACGACGCCGGTGATTTTGTCAATCGCCGCTTGATCGCCCGTCAAAAAATGGAAACCGCTGTCCGCTCCGGCGCGCTGATAACGTTCTAAGTAACTGGCTTTTTTGTTTTTCGCCAATCCTTCTTTTTCGTTTTCCCTGGCGTCGAAACTGATTGCGACGACATCGAAATCTTTTCCGGCGTCAAACGAAATTCCTTTTAGCGAGCCGGTCAGTCCGTTTAAAACCTGATTGCACAGCATCGGGCATTCATAATAGACAAGCGCCAGAATCACCGGCTTTTCCTTATTAAAATAATTGCCGAGCTTGACCGCGTTTCCGTTTTCATCGCGAAATTCCGTATCGAGCGGAAGCTGTTCGCCGAGTTTCTGATCAATTCCGACATCGCTCAAAGCGGTCGGCAAACCGTTGCTCGACGTTTGATTCGGATCATAAACTTTCGGAGAATACAGCGGCGAATTATAATGCTCGCTTTTCTGCGCCGAAACATTGACAAAGATCAATAAAATTATTGCCAGAGCGAAAAGTTTCAGCTTTAAAACTTCTAAATTTGCCGAACTCTTTTTCATTTTTTTACTTCTTTAATTTTACTAAATCCAGCGATTGAAACCGGGAGTTATTTTCCTTTTTTCAATCGAATTCCAAAAAAACTTTTGTCTAGCGACGTTTCTCGTTCGCCATTCGACCTGAACTCGAATCGGAAACGATTTCGCGTGATTTGTTCAGTAAATCAGCATTGATTGCCGGAGCTGCCGCGCCGTTCGCAGTTTTTCCGATTTGCTCTAAATAAGCGGTTTTTGCCTGCGTAATCGGCATCGTGATCACTGTTCCGGTTTTGGCATCTTTTTGACCGTTCTGCCACAAAGTTTCCCACTGCGAACGCAATTCCCAGTATTCCGACTGCGGCGCTTTTAATTCGAGATTGATTGGACCGTTTGCCGATTCGACTCTGAAACCGGGAGCCGCCTGCAAACGCGGTTCGGGCGGAAGACGCTCGTTGTCGCTAAACGCCAAAGGATTTTTTGAAGCCTTTGACTCCGCCGCCTGCTGTTCCATTACGTTTTGCAGCGCGAACATTAAACCGAAAGTGATAACGATCAACGCGACCAATCCGACGGCGAAATAGATAATTCCTTTTAAGCCGATGAGATTTTGCTCATAGCCTTTGTCGTAATCTGTAAATGATTTTTCGTGTTTCGTCTGTCCCATATTCTTTTTCAATTACGAATTACGAATTTTCAAAGACGAATTGCGAAATTTTGAAAGCCTGTTTTTCAGTTCGCAATTCGTAATTGTTAATTCGTCTTTATCAATGTCCTTTCCCGTGTTCGATGGCGTTCGGCAAATACGGATCGTTGACCGGCACGAGCGGTCGCTTCAGTAATTCTCCGAAAAATGCCCACAGCCAGATTCCGCCGATTCCGATAGGCGCGACAATGTCCATCCAGCTGAAACTTTGAAGTAAACCCAACTCCTGTTCGGGCACCGCGATGCGCGGATTCGGGCTGATTAAAAAGAACATATCAACCAATCGCAGTACGAGAATGAAAATCGCCAGCAGCGCCAGCCATTTCGGTTTCATTTTCACTTCGCGCGTCAGCAAAACGAGAAACGGAAAAGCAAAGTGAAACAAAACCAAAACGATTCCCAAAACTCCCCAACCGCCGTGCTGCCGACGCAGATACCACGTTGTTTCTTCCGGAATGTTCCCTGACCAGATAATCAAAAACTGCGAAAAGTTGAAATATGCCCAAACCATCACGAGCGCGAGCATTAACTTACCCAAATCGTGAAAATGTCGTTTGCCGACAATGCGGTTCATCGGCGCTTTATCCGAAAGATAAGCGAGCACGGCGACGACAAAGCAGAAACAGCTCAAGCCCCAACCGGCGACGAATAAAAATCCCCACATCGTCGAAAACCAATGAGGATCGAGCGTCATCACCCAATCAATCGCCGCAAACGAAACGACCAGCACGAAGAAGACCATCGTCGGACCGGAAAACTTGCTCGCGTCCTGCGCCATTTTAAGCTGCGTTTCGTAATCACCGGCTTCGTCCTGCCGCTGCGACCATTTATTGAGAAAATAAACCATCGCGCCCCACATAATGAAATACAACACGGAGCGAATAATGAACCATTCGACGCTTAAATACGGTTGACGGTGTTTGATGATTTCATCGTTCGGCAGATGCGTCCATTCGTACAGCGATGTGACGCCGACCGCGATTGGAATAAACAAAACTGCGAGCACCGGAAGCGTTCGCGCTCCGGCTTCGAGAATTCTTCGCGTGACCACGCCCCACGCGCCGCCGGTCAAATACTGCAAAATCAAAACGCCGAGACAGCCGAAACCGATGCCGCCCCAAAAGATGTATCCGAGCAGCCACGAGCGCAGCGCCTGTTCGCGCATTCCGGGCGAAAGAACGGCAATCGCCAGAATAATCAGCGAAAATACGCCGCCGACGCCGAGTCCGATTGTGCGCCAGCCGTTGATTTCCTGCGGTGCCTGAAATTCGTTACGATTTTCCATTTATCTGGCACCTCTCGCTGAATTTGTATTAGCCGAACTTGAGTTGGCAGAATTTGCAGTCGCGGCTGTCGTGCCCGCCGGATTTGCTGTTGAACCAACCGCTCGATTAGCTGTGTTTGCTTGTGTATTTGCTGTCATTGTAGCATTCGCATTCGGATTTTGACTGACTTGCAAAGCCCGAATATACGCGACGATTGCCCATCGGTCGGCGACCGGAATTTGATGAGCGTATGAATTCATTTTTCCCCAGCCGTTGGTTATCACGTCGAAAAAGTGTCCGTCCGGCGCGTTGCGCAGACGATCATCGTGATACGTCGGCGGCTGCGGATAACCGCGCCGCACAATCATTCCGTCGCCGCCGCCAACCGGACCGTGACAGACGATACAGTAAATGTTGTATCTTTCCTGACCGCGATCAATCAATTCTTTGGTGATGGCGACCGGCATTTTGGCAACATCATTCGGAAAACTCGAAACCAGCGTGTTTCCCGTCGCGTCCGTCGTGGTTTGCACCTGCGCGTTCGGATTCGGGTTGTCTATTTTTCCCGTGTAAAAAGCTTTGTCCTCACGCAGATTTCCGCGCGAAACCGTGCCTTCGGGCAAATCGCGCGAACCGCGTCCATCGGCAAAAAAATCGCTTTTTTTATAAGTTTTATAGCGCGGCTGATCCTGCATATCGTAGCGACACGCCGACGCAAAACTGAACGTCAGCAGCAGAAGCGCGAAAATACTGATTCGCATTTTAGTTGCCGCGCTTTGACTCGCGTTCATTTTCAATGATTCCGCTTGCGGATTATTCTTCGACATCGAAAACCTCCTGCGGATTGAGACTCTGCATAAAACTTCTCGTTTCCTCGTAATCAAATTTCGCGTCTTTCGTTTCAATTAATAAAAAGAATTTCTCGCGGCTCGCCAGCGCAAAGCGCGGCACGTTAAAAACCGGATGATACGGCTGCGGCAAACCGTTGAGAAAAAGCATTCCGAAAACCGCTGTAAATCCGGCGAACAAAATCGTCAATTCGTAAGTTGCCGGAATAAATGACGGCAAACTGAAAAACGGACGACCGCCGACGATCAATGGGTAATCTTGCACGTGAACAAAATACTGCAAACCCAAACCGGCAATCGCGCCGACAACGGCTCCGCCAAATACCAAATACGGTAAGATACTCCGTTTGATACCGAGCGCTTCGTCAATTTCGTGCAGCGGAAAAGGCGAGAAGCCGTCGGTTTTTTTATAGCCGGCTTCGCGAATTTTTCGTGCCGCCTCAACCATTTGCGTCGCCGTATCAAATTCCGCCATTAATCCGTAAATTTTTCTGTCCATAATCTTTTTTGCCGCGTATTGTAATCAACCGAATTTCTGCTGGCGCCCGGCTTGACACGGGTGAGTTGCCCTTTTATTGCCGAACGCGGGCACAAATGCGGTTGATTACAAAATTAATCCGTTAAACTTTTCCCTTATCTTTCGTTTCCGTTGCCTGATTGGTATTTTCGATAAAGTTGTTCGAGTGCGCGCCCAATTCGTCGTGCGCGTCGTGATGATGCCCGTGCGCGACTTGCGCTTCAGGCAACAACGTTCGCACCTCGAAAATCGAAATAATCGGCAGAAAACGAACGAACAGGAAAAGCAAAGTTAAAAAGAACCCGATTGTGCCGATAAACATTGACCAGTCAAACACTGACGGCGAATACATCGCCCATGATGACGGCAGAAAATCGCGGTGCAAACTGGTCACGATAATCACGAATCGCTCGAGCCACATTCCGATACTAACGACAATCGAAATGACGAAGAGCCAGAACTCGCTTTCTCTGAAACGTTTGAACCACAACAGCTGAATAGAAAGACCGTTGCATATAATTAAGAGCCAGTAAGACCACCAATACGGACCTTCCCAAACTCGGTTCTTAATCATAAACACTTCGTACTGAGAAGCGCTGTACCATCCGAAAAACGCTTCCATCGCATAACCGTAAACGACGATTAAACCGGTCGCCAACATCACTTTACCCATTAAAACAAGGTGAGTATCGGTGATGAAATCTTTCATTTTGTACCAGTGGCGAAGCGGAATACAAAGAATCAATACCATCGCAAAACCGGCGAAGATCGCGCCCGCTACGAAATACGGCGGAAAAATCGTCGCGTGCCAGCCCGGAAGCTGCGAAACCGAGAAGTCGAACGAAACGATTGAGTGCACCGAAAGCACGAGCGGCGTCGAAATTCCGGCTAATAATAAGTAAGCTATTTCGTAACGATGCCAATGCCGCGCCGAACCGCGCCAACCCCACGACAGAATGGCGTAAACAAACTTAAAGTATTTGTTTTTCGCGCGATCTCTCAGCGTTGCGAAGTCTGGAATCAAACCGACATACCAGAACAAAAGCGAAATCGTCGCGTAGGTAGAAACCGCAAACACGTCCCACATCAACGGCGAACGAAATTGAGGCCACATTCCCATCGTGTTCGGGTACGGAAAGAGCCAGTATGCGAGCCACGGGCGTCCGGTGTGCAGGAGCGGAAAAAGTCCGGCGCAGGCGACGGCAAACAGCGTCATCGCTTCGGCAAATCGGTTGATTGACGTACGCCATTTCTGGTTAAGTAACAGTAAAATAGCGGAGATCAGCGTTCCGGCGTGCCCGATTCCGATCCACCACACGAAGTTGATGATATCGAATGCCCAGCCAACCGGCTGATTGTTTCC
>SXVE01000095.1 GCA_005790265.1 Acidobacteriota bacterium
CGCTTCGATCAACCCCATTTCCGCAATCGCCCGCGCGGTGTCTTTTCCGGCAATCGTTGTACTGCCGCCGACATCAGCCTGCGCCGCAAGCGCGCGCGTAACTGCCCCACGAAAATTCGCCGACGGTGAGCGCGCCCGAAACCCGGTCAGGCGGCGGATTAAGCGTTTTAATATCAGCGAAATGATAAGCAATCTCGCGCGCGGAAAAATCTCTGATTTCTTTATTTAATGTAGCGGCGGTGATTTTTTCCGCTTTGTCCTGCGCAAGAAAACCTGTCTGCGAAATCGCGATGATTATTAGCGTTAAGAAGAATCGGAAAATCATTGATTTGTTGTTCACAATCATAAAAACGGGGCAAAAACGAATATCAAAGCAGAGTTCGCTTATGTTTTGTCACAGCGAACTCTGCCTGGTAAAAACTTCAGTCGTTAAAACTGAAACTTAACGCCGAGTTGGATGCTGCGTCCCGGACCGGAAGCAGTCAGCAGACCAAAATCAGCGGCGGTCACATTTGTGCTGATGTTGCTGAAGTTAGCACGGTTGAAAGCGTTGAAAATATCGCCTTGCAATCGCAGATTGCGTTTTTCGCCAAGCCGAATTCGTTTGCGCACCGAAAAGTCGAATGCAACCAAACTTGGTCCGGTGACAATGCCGACGCCGCTCGTGCCGCGGCGCGTATCGGGCGCTTCGTCAAACGCCGCTTTGTTGAGCCATTGGCGATCTTCGCGCAAATATAAATCCTCGCCGCTTAAAAGAACGTCGGCACGGCGCGTTCCCGTCGCCGTGTTGCCGGTGATCGTGTACGGTCTGCCCGATTGATAACGCGTGATGCCGCTGATTTCATAACCGTCGAGCAACAATTTCACCAATCCGTTGGAATCGCGGAAAAGGCTTGGTGCATAAGTATAGGTGGCAACAAAAACGTGACGACGGTCAAACGTTGCCGGTCCGTAGTTAAAGCGACGATTAAACGGATCTTCCGGATTATCGTTGATATTGCTCGAATCGGTAAGCACTTTTGACCAGGTATAGCTCGCCGTCGCAAGTAAATCACCGCGTCTTTTCGCTGCATAAAGCTGCATCGCGTAGTAATTGGAAGTCGAATCGCTTTTGCGCTGATTGATCGCCGAATAACCGACATACGGGCGCAGCGAATTGTCGTTCGGGCGCGTTTGACCGACGAAAGCTACAAGCGTTTCAAACGGGACAGCATTGATGTCGGGATTGCGCAGCAGATTGCGTCCGAGATTGCCAACGGCGGTCGCTTCAACGAACAAACCGAACGGTAACTCGCGTTGAACGCCGAGACTGAAATTCATTGTGCTCGATGTTTTCAATTCCGGATCAATCGCCGCAATGGTTCCAAAAACAGTTGCCGCCGCCGCCGCGCCGCCGCGAATATTGCTCAAATTTCCGTTGTTAAATGTCGCGCTGTTGACGAACGGCGGATTACTGATCAGCGGAAAAACGATGTTGCCCTCGACACGGTCGTAGTACATTCCGAATCCGCCGCGAATCGAAGTTTTATTATCGTCGAACGGCGAATAAGCGAAACCAACGCGCGGCATAAAATAATTTTTCGCTTCATAAAAACCGCGCGGCGCGCCGGTCGGAACAGCTAAAACCTCCGGGCTGTTGTAACCGGGAACCGTTGCGATTTCGCTTGCCGGAACGCCGTCACCCGCGCGAATCAAACCGTTAAACCGATTCGCACCGGTTGGAATCGTGTAAACTCCGGCGGCGCTAACAGCAACGGCACGAGCGCGGTCGTAGAGCGCCGGGTCAAAATTAGCGATATTATTTTCTCTTGTGTAAAAAGGAGTTCCGTACTGATGGCGCACGCCGATTTCGAGGCTCAGACGTTTATTGACGCGCCAGCTGTCATTGACGAATGCTTCGGTTTGCCAAAAGCGGAAATGACCGACGGGATCGAATGCGAATTCGGTATATGTGCGAAAATTGCCGAGCAACAAATCGCCGATAGGCTGCGTCGTCGAACTCGGACGGCTCGTATCAAACGAAAGATTTCCGGCGTATGTCGAGCGCCCGTTTTGCAGGATTTTGCTGAAATTATACAAAAATCCAAACTTTAATGTGTGATTGTTTTTTACCCAAGTTAGCGTATCGTTCATCATCGAATCGTGTGCTAGAGCGGTCAGCGAACGCGCTGCACCCGCAAAACTCGAATAGCCGCCGCTGAAACTCGTGTCGGGAATCGAGTTTTCATATCGTCCGCCGTCGGGGAAAAGCTGCGGAAATGTCAGACCGTAAGTTTCGCGCGCATACAAATCATTTGCCGGCGGAATATTTTGGTCTGTCCAAGAGAAGTTGAGTTTAAAGTCATTAATTAGATTTGAACTGATGTTCCACAAATGTCCGGCTTGCAGTCCGTTGCCCGGACGATTGCGCGCGTGCTGAATCGTCGGCAGCTGCGAAATCGTAAACGTGCCATACGGGTCAATATTTTGATTGGAATCGTGCAGATAACGGAAATAAACGCTGTGTCGGTCGTCGAATATATAATCGAGACGAATAAATTCCTGCCGAAAATCGCTCGGACTTGCCGGTTGAAAAGTCGTATTGCTGCCTGCGGGCAGATTTGTAAAACTTGAAGCGATGCCGATTTGAGTGCGCAGAATGTTAGCGAGAGCGAGCCCGTCCGGAGTGATCCTTCCGGTCGGAATCCTGTTTCTTAAAGCGACGTCATTGCCGCCGAAACACGCTGTGCGAACGGCGGGCGTAACTACGCCGGTCGTCGCGTTAACGGAGCGAGCCGTACAAGCACCAGTCAGCAAAGGGTCGCGCAAAACGCCGTCATCGTCTGTTCCGACGATGCCGTCAGCACCGCGCAGGCGAAATGAAAAGTCTCCGTTCAATTCAGCCAGTGTCGGCAGAGTTCGCACCTGCGTTGCTGCCAGACGATTGATTGACTTCCATTCCTGCCCGGCAAAAAAGAAAAATTTGTTTTTCCCGGAACTGAAAAACGGTCCGCCGCCGTCGCCGAAATTAAGAAAAGGCATTGGTCCGCCGATGCTGTAGCCGTAATTGTTGTAGCGCAGAAACGGTCGCACCGGCGCGAAAAAGTTGCGCGCGTCGAATGCGTCGTTACGGTGAAATTCAAACAGCGAGCCGTGATATTCATTTGTGCCGCGTTTGGTCACAACATTGATTTGCGCGCCGGAATTGCGTCCGTACTCGGCGGAGAAATTCGAAGTTTGAATTTTCACTTCCTGAATAAAATCAATGCCGACGTTGTTGATTTGGCTCGCGTTGCTGCCCGCATTGTTATTGTTGCCGCCGTCAACCGTCAAATTATTAGACACGCCGCGATTGCCGTTGATGTTGACAGTGTTCGTCGCCAAACTCGTATCGAGCTGATCTTCCTGCGTTAAAACCGCGCCTGGAACAACCGTTAATAGCTGGTAATAATTGCGCCCGTTCAAAGCGAGATTATCAACTTGTTGGCTGTCAATCACTTTCGCGACTTCGCCGGACGTGACGTTAACGGTTTCGCCGCTCTCTTGGCGGACTTCGACCACCTCGGAAACTTGTCCGGCTTCGAGCGCAAAATCTACGGTGAGGCGTGAGTCGGCACTTAGAACATTGTCGGTTTTGATTAGTTTTTTGAAACTCTGAACTTCCGCTGCGACGCTGTATGAGCCGACGGGAAGATTGGTCAGATTATAATAACCGTTTTCATCGGTCATTGCCGTGCGCGAAAAGTTCGTTGCCGGGTTGGTTGCCGTCACCGCGGCGTTTGCTACAACCGCGCCCGTAACATCCGTAACCGTTCCGGAAATCTGACCGGTTGTAGTCTGGGCGTGCGTAACGGAAATATTGGTCAGGATGAACAGCATCGCGGCGAAAGCCAAAAGGCTCAGACAATTCTTTTTCGCAGCGTTAAAAGTGGCGCTAAGTTGTTTCATTTCTGCATTTCTCCTTCTAAAAAAGACAATTTAATTTTTGAGCGAGCTTCGCCTGTCAGCGCGTTTGTTGACAAATTCAACCGGTGCGCAGTGGCGTTTCTTTCTGTTTTATTTTTTCGTTTTAGGCTACTTTCGGAGCCGCAAAAGCCGGTGCCGTGACGAGCGCGACCGCGCCGCGAAGACGCGGATGTTCGATTGCCGGCACGATGCGAATCGGCGTCGCGCCGAGTTCGGCGGTCAATGCCCTTTCTCTGATCGCATCGCGC
>SXVE01000096.1 GCA_005790265.1 Acidobacteriota bacterium
CGTCGTACAGCGGGCGCAAATAAGGATCAACTTTGTCCTGCAGATCGCCGGGCAAAAATCCCAGTCTTTCTCCGGCTTCGACCGCCGGACGAGTTAGAATAATGCGCGAAACTTGTTTTTGAAACAGCGCATTGACCGCCATCGCGACGGCGAGAAACGATTTTCCGGTTCCGGCGGGTCCGATGCCGAAAACTAAATCGTTGTTGGTGATCGCGTCAATATATTTGCGCTGATTGACGGTTTTCGGCGCGACCTGTTTTTTGCCCGACGGATTAAAGCGCGCTTTCGTAAAATAATCTTTCAGCGAGTAAGCGCGGTCTTCGGCAATTTGCTTAAAAGCGTCGCGCAGCTCTTTGTCGGAAAAAGTATTGCCTTCGTCGAACAGTTCGGCAAAATCGCCGAGAATATTTTCGACCGTTTCGATGTCTTTCGGGTCGCCGTCAACGAGAATTTCGTTGCCGCGCGCGCCGATGTTGACGTCGAGGAGAGTTTCAAGATACTTGATGTTTTGATCCTGAACTCCAAAAAGTGTTTTCAAGCCCTGCGGCGGAAGTTCGATCTTCTTTAAATTAGTCAAATTTTATATTTCCTTTAACGTTCAAAATTTACTGCTTTCAATATCTTAAATGATAAGACGAGGCTACTAAAAATAGGAATCGGCTGTCAACGAAAAGTTTTTTATGCGGGCGGCGTTTCAGGCGAAATTTGTCTTTCAATTTACGGCGAAATATGACATTCTTGAGAGCATCGCAAAAAATAGTTGGTTAGGGTAACAAAACAGTTACTTTCGCCGGGCGTCAAGGGTTTTACAGTCAGGAAGTGAGGTTTTTATGAATGGCGAAGCACAAGTTTTGAAAATGGAAATAATTGAAATTCCCACAACAAACAGCGAAATCGAAAACGACGGAATCGAAGAAACGGCGAATTCCGAAGCGAAGCGGTCAAATCTTTTCGCTGGTTCGATTAAAGAAATTGACTTTACAAAAAGCGGCGGTCGCTTTGCGCGCTTGAAGAAACATTTGCGAAAAAGATCGGTAAGTATTCTGTAATTTTTCAATTAGTGTGATTTTGAACATTAACAAGGAGGCTGTCAGACGATGCCGAGAGGTGATAAAGACAAATACACAGACAAACAGAAAAGACAGGCGGAACATATCGAGGAAAGTTACGAAAAACAAGGCGTATCCGAAGACGAAGCGGAAAAACGCGCGTGGGCGACGATTAACAAACAGGACGGAGGCGGCAACCTAAGCGGTTCCGGTCGCAAAAAACCTTCAGATTCCAAATAAAAAATATAGAAATATTTTGCGGTTTAATACCGCACACTTAATCTGGAGAATTTCTTAAAAATTTCATAGAATTTATCGAACGGATGGTTGAAAACCTCTTACACGGTTTAAGGTCGTCCGTTTATTTTTTAAAAACAAGGGAAGGAGAAAACATGAAATTAAATGCATTAATTGAAAAATTGGCGGCTTTCGAGCCTGACGGACAGCCGTTTATTTCAATTTATCTGAGAGCGCAATCGAACAACAACGGGCGCGACGAGTATGAAATCTGGCTGAAAAATGAAATCGCGGAAGCGCAAGCCGGATTTAAGGAAGAATCGCCGGAAGCCTTAGCCTTCGCGCAAAGCCTCGAACAAATTCAACAATTTCTCGCCAACGAAGTCGAACCGGGAGCGAACGGCGTGGCTATCTTTGCCGGCGGCGCGGGCGAATTTTTTGAAACGGCGCAGCTCGATGTCGAATTTCCGAACAATCGTTTGCTGACTTACGACCGACCGCACATTCTGCCGCTCGTTCGTCTCGTCGAACAAAATCCGAAGTATCTGGTTTTGTGGACGGACACGAATAAAGCTGACATCTACGTTTTCGGCGGCGAAAATACGATTAATCTAGAAACGGAAACGCGGGCGAAAGTCGAAGAAATTGAAAACGTCGTGACGCAGGGAACGAAAGTCGGCGGCTGGTCGCAAGGGCGCTATCAGCGTCACATCGGAAATTTCCATTTGCAGCACGCCAAAGAAACCGTCGAGGAAGTGGAAAAAATAATGCGCGACGCGAAGATCAAACATTTGATTTTATGCGGCGATGAACGCACGATTATTCCGATTCTGCGCCCGCAATTATCGAAAGCCGTCGAAGAATCGGTGCTCGCGGTACTGAATTTGAGTCAGTATGATTCCGAAGAAGAAATTCGCGAGAAGACGCACGAAGTGATGGCGGCACAAAACGCGGTTTCGGATATGGAAATGGTGCAGCGAATGTACGACGCGGCAAAAGCCGCCGCCGGACTCGGCACGATGGGCGTCGAAAATACGCTCGAAGCGCTTTCCAACGGTCAGGTGCAGGAATTGATTATCAGCTCAAACGTGGACGCGCTGCGTTACAGTCCGAAAAAAGTGAAAAAGATTCTGAAAACATACGCGGTCGGCGAAGATCATTCGACTTCCGATGATTTGCCGTCGGTGCGCGAATCGCGCCAAGTGGCGGATGAGCTTTTAATTCGGGCGATGAATACGGACGCAAAAATCGTGTTTATCGAAGACGAAACGACGTTGAAAGAAGCGGGCGGCGTCGGCGCGGTTCTTCGCTACAACATCAACGCGACGGCTAACGGTTAATCACCGTTTCGCGAGACGCGGTAAAAAATTCAGATTCAAATTCCGAACGATTGAACAAAGAAAAAAAGGAGCGCGTTTCCAGCGATTGAAACGCGCTCCTTTTGCCGTTGTGGTCGGTCGGCGTTTGTTTTGCACCGGATTTTTGATATTTTACAGTTTTGGCTTTGATAAAAATTTTTAATAGGAAGGTTTCTTTTAGTTATGAATGAACTTATCGGAATTATCGGCGCGGGAACAATGGGCAACGGAATTGCGCAGACCGCCGCCAATTCGGGTTTTGATGTGATAATGTGCGATGTGCAGGAAGATTTCGTGCAGAAAGGTTACGCGGCAATCGGCAAAAGTCTTGATCGTTTCGTCAAAAAAGAAACAATGACCGAAGAGCAGAAAGCGGAATTAAAGAAATATTGCTCAAACGACATAGATTTAACAATTGAATTATACAATTCCCTAAAAAACCCGCTTGAGATAAGAAATAACATTAATAATGAATACGGCATCGATGTTAGA
>SXVE01000097.1 GCA_005790265.1 Acidobacteriota bacterium
GACAAATCCGACTTGAAAGACCGCACGGAATTGAGCGTCGTTGATATGGGTTCGGGCAAAGGTTATCTGACATTCGCGACGTATGATTATTTTGCCAACATTCGCGGCATTGACGTGAAAGTCACCGGCGTTGACGCGAAATCCGAACTCGTCGGTTTGTGCAACGACATCGCGCGCGCGTCGGAATTTGAAAATCTGCGTTTCGTTCACGGCTCAATCGGCGATTACGAAATCGAGAACGCCGACGTGTTGATCGCGCTGCACGCCTGCAACACGGCGACCGACGACGCGATTTTTCAGGGCATCACGGCAAACGCCGATTTAATCGTCGTCGCACCGTGCTGTCATCAGGAAATCCGCCCGCACATCAAAGCGCCGGAAATGTTCAAAAACATCTTGAAACACGGCATCATGCTCGAACGCGAAGCCGAATCGATCACCGATGGACTGCGCTCGCTTCTTTTGGAAAAAAGCGGCTACGCAACCAGAATTTTCGAATTCATCGCCACCGAACACACGCCGAAAAACAATATGATCGTCGGCACGAAAAGCGAGAAAAAGGCAGACGCGGAAAAAATCGGCGAGCAAATCAAATCAATCAAAGATTTTTATTCGATTAAAGAGCAGAGATTGGAAAAATTAATTGACCAAAATGACACGCGAGAAGCTACGGCGAACCTTTCGGCTTGACGTTTCATCTGATTGACACTTATTATTGCAGATTGCGTTTGAAGCGCGAATTGACAGAAAAAATAAGTTTATATACCAAAAAGGGAGACCATTTGAACAATGAAACCTGAAATTCATCCGAATTACACCGAAATCACCGTTGCCTGCGCTTGCGGCAATAACTTTAAGACACGTTCGACGACCGGACAAGATTTGAACATCGAAATCTGTTCGGAATGTCATCCGTTTTTTACCGGCAAACAAAAATTGATTGATACCGCCGGACGCGTTGACCGCTTTAACAAACGCTTTGCCCGCCGTGCGGCGGAAGCCAAATAGTTTTCAAACATTTGAAAGTCACGACTTACAAATATTAGCCGCTTAAAATCTAACGCCGACGCTTTTCTTGAGCGCCGCCTGCTCGAAGTGTAAAATCTTTTCACTTTACCGGCAGACGGATTAAACAAAGAAAGAGTCGGCGTTAGATTTTTTTTCAATTCCAGTATTGTAAATTGCGCCGGATTAGACATCTATTAACAATTGAGAAATCTCTAATCCAACATTCAAACAAATTGAAAATTATGAGCAATAAAAACAAACATCGAAAAATCAGCTTGATTCACACGGTTTTTTCAATGCAACGCGATTTGATCGTCGGCGGACAAGCCGTGATGGAAGGCGTGATGATGCGCACGCCGTCGGCTTACGCGATTGCATGTCGCAAAAAAGACGGCTCAATCGTCACGACGGCGGAAAAATTGCCGAAGTTAAGCGACAAATATAAATGGCTGAATATTCCGGTGCTGCGCGGCGGCGCGACGCTCATTCAATCAATGGCGCTCGGCGTCAAAGCGCTGAATTTTTCGGCGCAAGTGGCGCACGACGATCTGGAAGCCGAGGAAGCACGCGAAAAAGCAAAGGAATTACAGACGCAAACAGTTTTTGCCGACGGAACGACGGACGAAAACTTTACGAAAGCGCCGGTCAAAGTAGTAATGCCGGAAAACATATCAACTGCTGAAAAACCGAAAAAGAAAGCGCAGGCAGCAGGCGCGGTTGGTTCGATCATTTTCGCGCTGTTTTTTAATGTTTTGTTGTTTGTCGTCGCGCCTTTGCTGCTGACGAACGTTTTATTTATCGCGCTCGGCTGGGCGCAGGCTCCGGCTTTGATTGCGGACGCAAATTTTTGGGAAACCGTTAAAGCTTACATTTGGGAAATCAAACCGGATTCGTGGATCGCGTTTAATCTGATTGACGGCTTAATCCGAATGGCGTTTTTCGTGACGATGATTTTTACGATGTCGTATTTGAAAGACATTCGCCGCGTTTTTGAATATCACGGCGCGGAACATAAAACGGTTTTCAACTGGGAACAAGGTCTGGATTTGACGGTGGAAAATGCGAAAACGCAACGACGCCAGCATCCGCGGTGCGGCACGTCGTTTTTGATGGTCGTGATGCTCGTCGCAATCGTTTTATTTTCAGTAATAAAATTTGACGCGATGTGGATGAATCTGGTCGTGCGCATCGCGCTGATGCCGCTCGTCGCCGGACTTTCGTACGAAATCATTCGCTATGCGGCGAAAAACGAAGGCGGTTTGGTTTTCAAATTTATGACGACGCCCGGACTCTGGCTGCAAAACGTGACGACGCAGGAACCGGACGCCGAACAGCTTGAAATCGCCATCGTTTCGCTCAAAGAATCGCTCAAACTCGAACCGAGCGAAGTAAAAATCGCGCCTGTTTTCGAGCGCGAATTGGAAGTCGTCGTTTGATGACTTTATTAAAAGGTATTTTTTATGTTGGAAAAACTTGCAGAAATCGAAAAAAATTACGAAGAATTGACCGCGCAGATTTCGTCGCCGGAAATTATGTCGGATATGAAGACGTACGCCAAAACGATGAAACAGCATCGCAGTTTGGAAGAAATCGTTACGAAATACCGCGAAGTCAAAAAGATGAACGAAGATTTGACGGGCGCGCGCGAGATTCTCGAATTGTCGGACGACGAGGAAATGGCGGAAATGGCGAGTCTGGAAATCGCCGAAATCGAAGCGAATCTGGCGAAAGCCGAAGAC
>SXVE01000098.1 GCA_005790265.1 Acidobacteriota bacterium
CGGACGCGCGCCCGGACACATTTGCGGGCTGATCGAAACGGCGGAAATCGAAAATCCGTTGTCGGCGCAGCACGGCGCGGTCGCGCCGAAAAGACGGCGGAAATGACCAAGAAAATTGTTGAAAAAAAGTGCTTGACTCTTGATTCGACTACAGGGTCTATACTTTTCTTACAGTCATAAATAATGACGATTTTGAGCGAGGGAAGTAAGGATTATGAATCAATTAACTGTGAACGAGTCGAATCAGTCGGCAAGCGGATGCTGCTGCGGTGCAAGCGGGCAGACAATTAAAATAGGGAGAAATAAAGCAATGAACGAAACAAGGGAAAACAACAATCAGGTAACGACCGTGACCGCGCCGGACATCGTGTGCGGCGGCTGCGCGGGTTCGATTAAAAAAGCGTTGGGCGCGGTCTCTGGCGTGTCCGAAATTGATGTAGATGTGGCGACGAAAAAGGTAACGGTCAATCACAGCGAAAATGTTTCGCGCGCGAAAATCGTGGATGCGCTTGACCGCGCCGGTTATTCGGTCGCTGAATAAAAGTGTCCGGGGAAATTCGAGCGCGGTAAGGTATTAGGCAACGAGAATTATTCAAACATATTGATTTATATTTTGAAATAATCCGAAGCCCGATACCTTACCTCAGTTTGCTACCGAACGGGCGGCAAAAATGACGGCACGGCGCGGGAAGTTAAGTGCAAGGAGGTAAAAATGGCGGTTCAGACAAAAGTCAAAGACCCGGTTTGCGGGATGACAATCGAAGCGGAAAACGCGGCGGGCGTGAGCGAATTCGGCGGCGAAACATATTATTTTTGCTCGCCGAATTGTAAAGAAAAGTTCGATGCGAATCCCGCGCAGTTCGCCGCAGCCGGAGAGAAAGAAACGGTCGCGCGGGCGGTTGTTTCTGCGGACGGCAAAAGCGCAGGACAGCTTAAAAACGCGGACGTTTTGAGCGGGCGGCGCAACGATCACTCAACACCGAACGGTGCGGGCGAGCGCGTGGATTTGCCGATTACCGGAATGACCTGCGCGGCGTGCGCCAATCGTATTGAGAAGCAATTAAAAAAACAGCCTGGAGTTGAATCCTGCTCGGTCAATTTCGCCACGTCGAAAGCGACGGTCAATTACGACCCGGAGAAGACCGGAGTTTCAAATCTCATTCAAACCGTCAAAGATGTCGGCTACGACACGGCGGGAACTTCGACGGTCGAGTTTGTCGTTGACGATTCGGCGCGTCCGAGCGGTTCGAGCGTGCAGCTCGAAAATCATCTTTCAAAACAACGCGGCGTAATCAAAGCGAATTTTAATTTGGCGACGATGCAGGTTTCGGTCGAGTATCTGCCGAACGCATCGGACGCGAAGCAGATTCGGCGGGCGATTGAAGATTTCGGATACAAGGTGCGCGAAGTTTCCGGCACGGGCGACGCGGCGGAAGATTCGCTCGAACACGCGCACGCTTTGGAATACTCCGAACTGAAACGCAAATTCTGGATCGCCGCCGTTTTGTCTTTGCCTGTTTTAATAATTGCGATGTCGCACGGCGCGATTGAGTTTTTGAATTTTCCGGGCGTGAACTGGCTGCAATTAGCTTTGACCGTGCCGGTCGTTTTCTATTGCGGTCAGCAGTTTTATCTGGGCGCGTGGGCGGCGTTCCGCCATCGCGCCGCCGATATGAACACACTGATCGCGGTCGGCACGGGCGCGGCTTTTATTTATTCGGTTCTGGCAACCGTTTTCCCGTCTTTTTTCGTGAACGCGACCGGACAAACGATGAATATGCCAGGAATGAGCGAAATGCCGAACGTGCCAGTTTATTTCGAGGCGGCGAGCGTCATCATTGCTTTAATTCTATTGGGCAGAATGCTCGAAGCCCGCGCGAAAGGTCAGACGGGCGCGGCGATCAAAAAACTCGTCGGGCTGCAAGCGAAAACCGCTCGCGTCGTCCGCGACGGCGTAGAAATTGAAATTGAAACCGAGGAAGTCGTTCCCGGCGATATTGTGATGGTTCGCCCCGGCGAGAAGATTCCGGTTGACGGTATTGTGACGGAAGGCAGTTCGGCGGTTGACGAATCAATGCTGACGGGCGAATCAATTCCGGTCGAGAAGAAACGAGACGACGAAGTTTTCGGAGCGACGATCAACAAAACCGGCGCGTTTTCGTTCAAAGCGACGAAAGTAGGCAAAGACACCGCACTTCAGCAAATCGTCAAGCTCGTGCAGGACGCGCAAGGCTCGAAACCGCCGATTGCCAAACTCGCTGACACCATCAGCGGCATTTTCACGCCGATTGTCATCTCGATTGCGATTGCGACGTTTGTGATTTGGTTCGTCGCGGCTTCCCCGGAAGTTCGTTTTACGATGGCACTCGTGAATTTCGTTTCCGTTTTAATAATCGCTTGTCCGTGCGCTCTCGGTTTGGCAACGCCGACGGCGATTATGGTCGGCACGGGACGCGGCGCGGAAAATGGAATTTTGATTAAAGGCGGCGATTCGCTTGAGACCGCGCATAAATTGAACACAGTCGTTTTAGACAAAACCGGCACGATTACAAAAGGCGAGCCGTCTTTGACGGACGTTGTTGCGGCGGACGGATTTGCGGAAAACGATTTTCTA
>SXVE01000099.1 GCA_005790265.1 Acidobacteriota bacterium
ACGTCCGGTCCGGTGATGAACATATACGAAGTGTTTCTGACCATCACGTTGAAGTCGGTAATCGCCGGAGAATAAACGGCACCGCCCGCGCACGGACCTAAAATGCAGCTGATCTGCGGCACCACGCCGCTCGCGAGCGTATTGCGCAGAAAAATATCGGCATAACCGCCGAGACTGACTACGCCTTCCTGAATTCGCGCGCCGCCTGAATCGTTCAAACCGACGACCGGCGAGCCGGTTTTCATCGCTAAATCCATGATTTTGACGATTTTCTGGGCGTGCGTTTCGCTTAAAGAGCCGCCGAAAACGGTAAAATCCTGCGCGAAAACGAAAACCTCGCGTCCATCAACCAAACCGTGTCCGGTAATCACGCCGTCGCCCGGATATTTTTGGTTTTCGAGACCGAAATCGTGCGAGCGGTGAACGACGAATTTGTCGAATTCCTCAAACGATCCTTCGTCGAGAAAAAACTCGATTCGTTCGCGGGCAGTCATTTTGCCGGATTCGCGCTGTTTTTCCAGACGATGGACGCCGCCGCCTTCTTCGGCTCGGCGCGATTTTTCTTTTAAGATTTCCAGTTTTTCCGTCGGTTGTTTTTCAATTTGCGGTTGCATAGAAAATAAGTTTACCGACTTTGAATTATTTTGCAAAACCTTTACAAATCCGAAAGCTCTTTCTCGATTTCGGGAAAAATTCGCTGTCTGATGTTTTGCAGAAACATTTCGGTTTTGTTTATTTCAAAATTCATTTCCTGTAAACTTCTGAAAATATCATTGATTGTCGAGGTCAGCTCAAGTCGTTCGCGCGCGAGCGCCTGACGGCGAATTTCGCGCAACTGTTCCGCATTGGTCGTGCCGCGCGCTACGATGTAACGATCGAGACTTTCCGGCAAAAGATCGTCGGTGATGCGGGCAAGCTGCAATCTGATATCCGTTTGTTTTTCGGTGAGTTCGAGTTTTAATTTTTGAAGATTGGCGAGCCGTTCTTCCGAACGATTGAGAATTTCAAAGGCGAGCAGTAGTTTTTGCTGGCGTTCGGTCAACTTCAAACCTTGATTGGAATTAAACGTGTCGAAAAAAGTCTTCATATTTTTGCTGTATTCTTCGACCGATTTGTTGATTTTGGCGATATTTTTCGACATTGCCTCAATCGGTTCGGCAATTCGCGCCAAATCCGGTTGAACTATTTGAGCGCCGCTCGTTTGCGCGTTTGGCGATTGTTGAGCGTTAATTGCGACAACGAAAAAAAATAGAAAAAAGGTGAAAATTCCGACATTGCGATGTTTCATAAGCGCGAAAAGCCTCCGTTATCAATGTTAATTTTTATTGCGAGAATACTTTATAAAAATTTTTGACGAGCGCTGCTCGCTATTTACGAATATAAACGTCGTCAATAATTTACAATCTAACACACGCGGCAAATTCATTTGTTGCAAATTATTACTGTTAAAAAATACGGATGAATTTCACTAATAAAATTACCAGTCGCGAAAATCAGAAGCTGAAACACGCGCGAAAAGTGCGCGACGGTAAAATAGCGGGTTTAGTTTTTGTCGAAGGAATTCGCCAATGCGAGGAAATTTTGCGTTCCCGCATCCGAATCTTCGAATGTTTTTACGCGGATAAGTTAACTGCCGACCGGCGATTTAAAGAATTGCTCGATAAAATTTCCGGTGCCGGTATTCCGATCACGCTGGTTGAACCGAAAATTTTCGATTCGATTGCCGACACGAAAAACTCGCAGGGAATCGTCATCATCGCGGAAAAGCCGGAAACAAATCAAGCGAGTTTTGAGCAAAAATTAAGCGTTGCGGAAATTGATTTGATTGTTTTTTTGTCGGAAGTAAATAACCCGTCGAATCTTGGGGCAATTTTGCGAACTGCGGAAGCTGCCGGAACGAACGGTGTGATAGTTTCAACGAATTCGACCGACGCTTTTTCTGCTAAATCAGCGCGTTCGGCGCTCGGCGCGAATTTTCGGCTGCCGATCTGGGCAAACGCTGAAACAGAACGAGTTATCAAGTGGGCGAAAGAAAAAAAACTGGTAACGACCGCCGCCGACATCAACGGCGCGAAGGAATATTCAGAAATTGATTGGAAAATTCCGAGGTTGTTGATTTTCGGTTCGGAAGCGCACGGTTTGCACGAATCGCACAAAAGCAGTATCGAAGAAATCGTTCATATTTCGATGGAAAACGCTGTCGAAAGTCTGAATCTGGCGGTTTCGTGCGGAATTATTTTGTTTGAAGCGAAAAGGCAGAGAAAAAGCGAATGATTTTTCTTGTTTAATGATAAACATTGAGAAAATTCACACGCTTTTATTGATTGTCACCGGCAGAATTAACGATTGCTGTTGATTGACGAGTTTGAATTTGCCGAACTTGCGGCGTTTTCACCGCTCGCTGTAATATCTTTGGCGAATGCGTTTTGCGCAAACGGATTATTAATGATCGCGAGCGACATCGCAATTTCATTAGCGAGCGTGCGACTGTTGACCGGATCCGTTTGCGCCAAACGGTTGCGCGCTTCGGTCAATGCTTGTTTCGCTTCCGGATATTTTCCGCTCAAAAGATACGCGCGACCGAGCAAATAATAATCAATTGCGTCCTGCGGACTGGTTTGATTGGCGGAAATAAATTGCTGCGGATTCGCGTCCACGTTGCGCCGATTTTCTTCAAATGCCGAAAAAGGAATATTCGGCGTTCGCATTTCCGTAATTTGCGGCGCTGGCGCGGGCGGCGGAACAGCATTCGGCGCGAGAAAATGATAAGCGGCGGCTCCGATAATTCCGCCGATCAACAAAAACAAAAGGGAACTCAGCAATCGTCCAAACGAACTGTTGCCGCTTTCATCGCCGATGCGAAATTCTTTTTCGTCGCGCTCAATGACCGCTTGGTTAACGGAAGTTCCGGCAATTTCATTTGTCGTTTCGAGACTTTTGCTGGCGGGCGGAGTTTGACGAATAGGAATGTGCGGTTCGATTTCGTCGGTGTCGTCTTCGATTTCAATGTGCGGCTGATAATTTTCCGTTTTAGCGAATTCGGGCGTCAAAGTCGGCGGCTGAATTTGGTCGAGTTTTTGCGTGGAATAATCTTGCCGGTCGAAATGCGCGTTATTTGTTTCAATTGGCGGAACAATTGCCGGACGAACGCCGGCGACGGTCGCTTCTTCAAAATCAGTCGGCGCGGCGGCGCGAAAAGCGGAATCAGCGCGGACGACTTCGTGCAGCACGCTGATAATTACAGCCGTCAAATTATCTTCGGCTCCGCGCTCGTAACATAAACTTTTGATTTGCTGGCAAATATCTTCCTGATTTGCATTTGAACTGAGCAATTCGCGAATTTCAAAATCGCTGATATGACGGGTTACGCCGTCCGAACAAAGCAAAAACGTCGTGTTCGGCTCGAACATAATCGTTTTCATATCTACTTCAACCGCTGATTCAGCGCCGACCGCGCGGCTGATAACGTTTCTGCTCGGATGATTTGCCGCCTGCGCGACTGTCATTCGTCCGGCGCGAACTTCTTCCTCAACAATCGAATGATCCTGCGTTTCGCGATAAAGATTTCCGCCGCCGTCGAGCCGATACAGACGCGAATCGCCGACGTGCCCGATCGTCGCAATATTGCCGGAAAGATGAAGCGCGACGACGGTTGTCGCCATCGTCGAAAGCTGCGGCAGCTCGCGCGACATTTGATAAATCGCCGCATTGGCTCTTTCGATGCCGAGCTTCATCACATCTTCGGCGTCGCTGCCAATCTGCATATTGGTAAACGCTTCGGCGAGAATTTCCACCGCCATCTGCGACGCGACATCTCCCGCCTGCGCGCCGCCAACGCCGTCGGCAACCGCAAAAAGTCCTTGTTGTTTCAAAACCAAGTAAGAATCTTCGTTTTGCGGTCTTTTTTCACTTAAACCACGGTCGCTGACAGCCGCCGAAGCAAATTGAAAATTGTTCTCCATCTTATAATTCTCCAAAACGTGCGTGGAAACTCAATCGGTTCGTTGCATTTCACTGCATTTTACCGCATTTCAGCTGCCGCGTGATTCTCTGCATCGAGCAAACGGTCAATCGCGTTGCGATGCGAAAAAGCCAGCAGCATTCCAAGCATCGTGAAACTGGTGATCAAACTGAATCCGCCGTGACTGACGAACGGCAGCGTGATTCCGGTCATCGGCAGCGCGCGCGTGATGCCGCCGATATTGACCAAAGCCTGAAACCCGATAAACGCCGCTAAACCGATGGCGCACAATTTGCTGAACATATCGCGTGAATCAATCGCCGTGCGCACGCCCGCGCTGACAAACACAATAAGCGCAAAGGTTACCAATAATCCGCCAAAAAGTCCAAGTTCTTCAGCGAGCGCCGCGAAAATGTAATCGGAATCGGCGACGGGAATTAATTCCGGATAACCCAGCCCCAAACCGCGCCCGGTTGTTCCGCCCGAAGCGAGTCCGAACGTCGCCTGCGCCGGTTGGAAAGCGAGAATATCAAACCACGCATCAACGTTGATCGTGCGTTGCAGCGTCGGATCTTGTTCAATCATCTGCGGCAGTTCGGGATCGCGTTCGACGAGCTTTTTGTAATAATCGTCGTAATCTTCTTTCCACCAGCTTGTCTCGGGCGTCGGCGGATTAAATCCGTCGAGCCACAAATGAAAGCGCTGCTGGATCCGGTCGGGCAAAACGGCTTTGACCGGTTTGGCGAGCGTCGGCAAAAGATAAATGTTCGCCTGCGTTTTCTCGGGCAGAGCGCCGACGACCAGAACACTGACGAGCAGTAAAACGCTGCCGACCAAAACGATGCGCTGCGGCAGCCGACGGACGGCAATCAAGAATAAAGTCGCGTAAACCGAGCTGAAAACCATCATTTGCCCGAAATCTTTCAATACGAAAAACGGGAAGAACGGCAGAATCGCCATAAAAACCAGCGGCGCAACGTCCTGAGCGCGCGGAATTCCCCAGTAAGTTCGCGCCAAGTTTTTATACAAAACCGACAATATCGCGGCAAACCCGATTAAAAACGGGATTTTCGACGGCTCCCACGGCGTCATATTGCCGATGGATTTTCCGGCTTGCGAAGTAATTGCGGCGAGAAAAAGCGGAACGAGCGTTAGAATAACGATTAAAAAACCGTTTCTCTGCAAAAAATCCAAAATTTTATCGCGCTGAAGCAGAAAAAACGCGGCGAGCATTCCGAGAATTCCGAGCAGCGGATTGACCGTTTTGCCCGAAAATAGCACGTCCGACCAATCTTCATTCGCCGGACGCGGCGTTTCCTGCGATAAATCTACCGGCGCGGGCGGCGTTGCCGGTAAACCCATCATCTGCTTTTTCTCCGCCGAATAATGCTGCTGAATATAATGCATCTGGAGAGTTTTGATTTTCTCCTGCCTGGCTTCGGCTTTATCTTTGCGCGATGTATATTCGGGATCGCTGAAAAGCCGATACTGAACGGTCAAACCGATGGAAAACAAAATCACGGCGGACGTGTAAAGCGTCCAATTGCCCCGAAATTTGGCAAATCTTCTCAAAAAAATCGGCAAAACAGCTAGAGCGAGCAACAGCAAAAGATTTCTTCCGCCGGTCAGCCACGATGTTTCATAGCCGCGAATCAGCGCTCCGTAATAAATCGAATAATGCGCAATCGCCGCCAGCACAATCGTCAAAACGATGATCAAAAAATGAGTTGAAGTGCGGTTTTTCATTTTATAAATTATATTTAGCGGCGTTTTTTCGGTTGTTTCGCCGGTGCCGACGGCATTTGCACGCTCGGTCTATACTGCTCGCCCAAAAGACCGAGTTCGCGTGCTTTCAAAATGACGTTAGCGGCAATCGGCGCGGCAATGGTCGCCCCGTAGCCGCCGCCTTCAACTACAACCGAAATCGCCAGTGTCGGTTTTTCCAGCGGCGCGATAGAGATATACCAACTGTCCGTCCGCTCATATAATTGCGGATATTCGCGTTCGACCGTATTGCCGTTTTTGTCTTTTTCTTTTCGTTTGTAAGTTTTTAATTTGCCGGTTTTTTCATCATAGAGCGGCGCTTGTTTTTCCGCCGTTCCGGTTTTTCCGCCGGTTCTGATTCCGGCGGCGCGAACATTGGCAAAAACTCTGGTCGCCGTGCCGCCGCCGCCTTCGGTTACCAATCCCATAATCTGCCGCACATCCGAAGCCTGCGGCGGAGAAAGAATTTGCGAATACATTTCCGGCGGGCGGTCGAATTCGATTTTCGGCTTCATCAGTTTGCCTTCTAAATTACCGGCGGCGGCAGCAACCAGCGCCATCTGAAAAGGCGTCATTTGTCCGGCATAACCCTGACCCATTCCTTCGAGCGCCAAATCGTATAAGGAAATTTCTTTGCCCGTTACGAGCGCCGATTGCTGCGGCGCGAGCGCATTTTTAATCTGCGAATTGCTGGCGTTCCAGATTTCGGGGAGAAAATTTGTTTGAAGCGCATCCGACGGACTTTCAACGGCGCTGATGCCCAACAAATTAGCTGTTTCGCTCATTCTTTCTCGTCCCAAATCAACTGCCATCTGCGCAAAATACTGATTGCTCGAAGCCTCGTAAGCCTGCGCGATATTAAGCGAAGTGCATCCGAACGGCGGTTCGCATCCGCCGTTCGCGTCGGTAATGGCGCGTGAGTTGCGGTAAGGAACAAAGCCGCCCGGCGAACTGTTAAAAGATTGATTTTGTTTGCCCGCGCGAAAAGCGGAAATCATTGTAAAAGTCTTGAACGTCGAACCGGGCACGTAGTATTCTCGCATCGCCCGATTGAGCAGCGGTTTGTTTCTTTTATCGGCTTCCAGTTTGAGCCAATCTTCCAAACTTTGCGCTTGGCTGAGGTTGAAAGACGGGTTCGAATAAATCGCCAAAACATCGCCTGTTTGCGGATTCAATACGACGACCGCGCCTTTTTTTCCTTCGAGTTGTTTGGCGAGAAAAGTTTGCAGATCGCGGTCAATTGTAATTTTGACATCGCGCTGCTCATCTTCCGTCCGCTTGATTTCCGTTAAAACTTCCCAAGCTTCGGGCATCGGGTCGGCTTTTTGGCGGTAAAGCGAACGTTCCAACCCGGGCGTTCCTCGCTCAGTGCCGAGCAGATGCGCCATCTCTTTTTCGAGAGCAAAAGTTCGTTCGATGGTTTTGTCTTGATCGAGTTTGTAATACGCCAGCGCGCTGCCTAGTTTACCGGAACGGTCGAGCATCCAGCCGCGCAGGGAAGATGCGGTTGTTCGCCGACTGCGCAAATCCTTATAACTGAGAGCCTGAAATTGCTCGTTTGATTCGTCGGCGTAATACGTCCAGTAAACTTGGAAGCCAAACACTGTAAATGCAAGCAAAATAAACACAACCTGCCAAATTCGCAAACTTCTGTTGGTTAGAGTCTGTGTTGTTTTGCGCGTTATTTCTTTTGGTAAATCCGACTCAAACCTA